>CAZLTF010000133.1:0-1862 GCA_964562195.1 uncultured Bacteroidales bacterium
AGTATCCGAATAATAGACCTTATCACTGTCCATGTCTTCCATTTTCCACCAAGTTGTTGTATAGCCGGCAGTATCGCCACCCGCTTCTACCATTTCGCCACTTACATTGAAATTGGTAAACCAAGTGAAAGTAGTATCAAAACTCAGTCTATAATGTCCTTTTTTCACGGCAAGAGGATCAATCACTTTCACTTCTATAGGACCATTACCACCTTTGTAAGTAGGCTTAAATAATATAGGAGCATTATCATTATAGACATTGAATGTATCTACACCAAATACAAAGTTGGTATCCAATGGTGATTTGGCGAGCAGAGCTTCTACGGAAGCATCCGTCAGTTCAAGTTTCATTCCACCGTTTCCGCTTCCCTCTATACGGGTAATTTCAGGACCATCACCGAAATCAGAGTTCATAATGATACCATTACCGGGTTTATGAGGAATGGCTGTGTACAATCTCACATTTTGACGACCCGGGAGATAAGGCATTCTTTGACCATCTGTCAATGAACTCGGATCTTCTTGATTGTATGTTTTATAATTATTGTAAGCATAGGCAATTACCGCATAATAATATTTTTTGTAATTAACCAAGCGGTCATCTCCTGAAGTCGGGAATAAATCACGCACTACTTCAAAACTATGTTCTATTCCATTGTCGTTACCATCTACTTCCAAAACAGGAACAGTAGCATTCAGTTCCGCATCAAATTTATAATTGATAATTCTTCCGACACCGTTCTTTTTATCATATTGTGCCACCAATCTCACACTATTATTATCATAAATACTTTGAGCAAGAGTAACATTTTGATTTTTCAATTGGAATATTTGATAACCTTCAAAATAATATCTTCTTTCGGATTCTGCCAAAGGAACAGTAGAATCTCCAACCAATATATTTTTGGGGATTGTAGGATCCAACTGACTGAAAGACTCGTTATAGTTATTACTTCCTTTGGAATTGGATAAATGAATAATAAACTTTTTATCCAACTCTGTGAAAGATAAATCTGGAGCAGCCGGTCCATCCAGGATGGTGAAGCAATTGTCAAACAAGGCTTGACACTTATCGTCGGCTATTTTCAATAGCTCAACAGACTCCCAAGGATCACCCGATTTGGTTCGTGCCCAAGGAATACCAACAGTAATATAGTTTACGGCACCGGGTTTGAGTGTAAAAGGTCCGGCCGTTTGCAACAAACGTCTATCGGCAGGATTATTATCTTCCTCTATCTCATTCCAAAACTTTTCGGTACCATAGCCACCGCCGGGAGGAATTCCGTTTGTCCCCCAATTATAAGGATCTGAGTCATCCGGAAACATAAAACGGCAAACAACATCCGTTACCCCCGTTGCATAGGCATCTCCTCCATAATACATCACATCTCCTTTTTTCCATAATCCGCGCAAATAGTTATAAAACTCAACAGCTGTATTGGGATTTCCTTGCGGTGAAAAATCATTATTGAAGAATATAAAACTTTTCATCCCATAACGTTCATCATCTACAATACCATTTCCAAAATTAACACCATTGATAGCTTCTGCTTGAATATTAAATTGACCAACATATTGATTGCTATCTCCATAATGCAAAGTCACATTGGTTGCACCATCCAAAGAAACAATTTGTCCGTCATCGATCGAAGGTCCCAAAAGACCATTTGTTCTAAATCCGGGGTTATCACATTGATCCGGATCCAAATACGGACCTTGGAAGAAGTCAACTCCGACAGCCGGCGGATTTAGTCCATAAGCTTCCGGACCTCCGTTATCATTTTCATCTCCATTGTAACAATAACCCAAACCACGTGTAATATCACAACCTACAAAGTCATCAGTAGCATTTCCTAAATCAG
>CAZLTF010000134.1:0-1826 GCA_964562195.1 uncultured Bacteroidales bacterium
TTTGTTAAATTTTGAATCTTAATCATTTTTTATTGCTTTTATTTATTACTATTTTTACCACAAAACACACAACTTTCATCAAATCTTCAAGGGATTCACCAACAACTAACCACTAACCACTAACCACTAACAACTAACAACTAACAACTAACAACTAACCACTAACCACTAACCACTAACAACTAATAAATTATATCATTATTCATAACGCAAAGAATCCACCGGATTGCGGCGAGCCGCTTGGAAACTTTTTATCGAAACGGCAAGTATTGCGATTACTAAAGCCATTACACCGGCGGTGAAAAAATATATTATACTGATGTCTATCTTGTTTGGGAACTCTTGCAGCCAATTTCGCATTATCAGAAATGAAAGCAAGAAAGAGACCGGCATTGACCAAAGCACCCATTTTATGGTATCCATCAATAGTCGAGTAAGAATTTCGACGGAAGTGCTGCCTAAGACCTTGCGAATTCCTATTTCTTTGGTGCGTTTTTCGACATTGAAAACCGAAAGCGCAAACATTCCGGCAAAGCTTATAATCAGAGCCAATATAGTCCCGTACAATAAAAGTTTCATTAAACGATCTTCGGTGACAAATTTCTTTTTGTAGATATCCGATAATTCTCTCGTAGCCAGCTTGTAATCAGGATCAAATTTGAGCATTATTTCCTTTACTTTATCCCTTTTTGTTAGGTTGAAATCTCCTGTTATTTTCAGATAAATGGAGTTTACCCTATCGCTATAATAGGTCAATGCCATTGCTGCAATCGGTGCACCGGAATAATAATAATAAAAATCCTTTACCACTCCAACAATCTCCATCGGGTCATCGTGCATTACCAATTTTTTCCCGACAGGATCGGTAATATTGAGCATTTTGACAGCCGCTTCATTAAGGATAATGTTATTTCTGTCTTTCTCATTGGGTTCAAAAAACCTTCCTTCTATCAATTCCATTTTCATCAAATCGCAAAAGCCCGCTTGAATACGATATTCATTGATGCCCGGTGCATCTTGTGCGGATTCGCCATATTTATAAATCCTCTGTCCACTACATCCGGAACCCATCGAGTGATCCGAAGCTGCTGTTTTGACCACAAATGGCAATTTTTCCAATTCCGCTGTTATCGCCTTCCAATTGCTTGAAATTTTATTGTTAAATCCACCTATTTTGATAATATTATTCACTTCAAAGCCCAAAGGAATATTTTTCAGATAATGGACTTGACGATTCATAATGATAAGACCTGTGATCAAAAAAATGCTGATCGAAAATTGTATTAAAACCGATATTACCGAGAGCCACTTTTTACGTTCTATACGCGTATTGCCGGAGATGGCTTTGATAACTTGAAGTTTTGATAAATAGAAAGATGGGTAGAGACCCGTTGTGAAAATAAGTAACAACAGGAAAGCAAAAATAAGCAATATATTTGGTAGATTCTGTATTTCTTCAAACAACAAATCCAGATTCATTAAATGTGCAAAATCAGGAAGAATAGCATAAGTTAGTAAAACCGCAATTGCAAAGGCAATAGTACTTATGAATGCGATCTCTGTATAAAAAATGCTTTTTAGATTTGAGATGCTAGCGCCAAGCGATTTGCGAATACCAATTTCAAGAAAACGTTTCTCGCCGTGCAGCATATAGAGATTGATGTGATTGACAACCGCAATGAGCAAAATCAAAAAAGCTAGAAAACCAACCACATAAAGATTGGTAAGATTGCCTTTGGGAGATAAATCCCAATCGGAAAGTGTATGCAAGTGAATGTCCGCAAGATTTTCTACTCCGGAAGCTATTTCGAGGCTCGGTGAATCAT
>CAZLTF010000135.1:0-3889 GCA_964562195.1 uncultured Bacteroidales bacterium
CCCGGTATGTCAGCCATCACAAATGATTTATCATCGCGGTATCGAACCATTCCGAGGTTGGGTACCAAAGTTGTAAAAGGGTAGTTTGCGATTTTGGGTTTTGCGGCTGACACGACAGACAGCAAAGTAGATTTGCCGGCATTTGGAAAGCCAACCAAGCCCACATTAGCCAAGATTTTCAATTCCAGAATAAACCATCCTTCTTGCCCGGGTATTCCCGGTTGAGCATATTTAGGAGCTTGATTTATAGCGGTTTTGAAATGGTCATTTCCTAATCCGCCTCTACCACCTTCGAGCAATATCTTACGCTCCTTATCTTCGGTAATTTCAAATATTACTTCTCCGGTTTCGGCATTTCGCGCTACCGTTCCTAAGGGGACTTGAATCACGACATCTGCTCCATCCGCACCAGTGCTTCGACTGCCGGAGCCGGCACCTCCATGTTCGGCTTTGATGTGTTTTTGATATTTCAGATGCAATAAAGTCCAATATTGACTATTCCCTTCCAAAATAATATGCCCACCTCTTCCTCCATCTCCACCGTCCGGTCCTCCGCGAGGATTGATCTTGGAACGAAAAAAATGCGATGATCCGGCTCCACCGTTTCCCGATTTTGCGAAGACCTTTACATAATCAACAAAGTTTTCTTTTGCCATATATACAATGATTATTCTGCTATCTGATAAATTTCCTTTAAATTTCGACCGTAACCGTCATAATCCAAACCGTATCCAACCACAAATTTATTGGGAATATTCAATCCGATATATTTGATGTTGAAATCCTTTTGAAATGCTTCCGGTTTGTGCAACAGGGTGGCGAGTTCGACACTTTTTGCTTCAAAATTGCGTAAGCCGGGGAGTGTTGCCGCCATTGTGATTCCGGTGTCGATAATATCTTCGACTACCACAATATTACGCCCCTTGATAGCATGGTCCAAACCAATCAATTCACGTACAGTGTGTGTGGATTCTGTCCCTTGATAGGAGGATAGTTTTACGAAAGATATTTCGCAGTCGATTGTTAGTTTTTTTAATAGGTCGGATGCAAACATAAATGCTCCGTTTAAGACGATCAAAAACAATGGCTTCTTGTCTTTGTAGTCCTCATTGATACGATCTGCCAATACTTCAATGGCTTGATCTATCTCTTGTTCTGACAAATAAGGAACAAATTCCTTATCCAATACTTTAATTTTTTCCATCTATGATATTATTTATCTGTTTTTACTGAGTGCCAATGCAATAATTTGTCATATACCATTGCCACCGGAAGTCCCATGACATTGTAAAATGATCCTTCTATCTTTTCGACTGCAATATGACCTATCCATTCTTGTATGCCGTAAGCTCCCGCTTTGTCAAAAGGTTTGAAATGCCGAATGTAATACTCTATTTCTTTTTTTTCAAGAATCTTGAAATATACCTTTGAGATGGCGGAAAATACTTCTGTTTTCTGCGGAGATCGAAGGCAAAATCCGGTGATAACTTGATGTGCACGTCCTGATAACAGCGATAGCATCTTTTTGGCTTCGCCAATATTTTCGGGTTTACCTAATATTTTTTGGTCACATACGACGATTGTGTCGGCTGTCAATAATATTTCATTCGTATTGAGACTATGAAGATACGCCAATGATTTTTTCCGGCTCAGAAAAGCCGCTACATCTTTTACGGGCATAGCCGGATCATAAGATTCATCCGATTTTATATCGACTATTTCAAAATCAATATTAGCATTCTTCAGAAGCTCTCTCCTTCGTGGAGATTTTGAACCGAGAAGTAGTCTAATGTGTTTATCAATCACCGGTATTTCTTTTAAATTTCTATTGGTAGCGCCTTTCGACAATCGTATAAAATTCGTTGTAAACATCTCCTTCTTCATCCCAGTCGTAGCGTGCTTTGTATGTAACTAAAAAGCGATCGGCTTCTTCGATTGATTGAAGCGTGTTCAATTGGTCGATGACCAGATTGTATGTATTCATATCACCTTTGAACAATTCATTGATAAATCGAAACTTTTCATTGATACCTATTACGCTCCGGATGTTGTCAATTTTATGATGACTCACTTTGTCTTGCAGGTTTGTCTGAGGTTGTTCTTCAAATAGGTCAAAGAGTGTTTTGGATTCATCTCCGGTTTTGTCCATAGTTTTAGAGGAATGCTTAGCGGGAGAAATATTACCGGTGTTTGTCTGTGGCGGAAGTTCTTCGTTGGGGGTGGGAGTGGAGTTGGTATGTTTGTTGCCGGAAGTCGTGTCGAAAGAGTCTATTGCTTTTTGAGTTTCATTGTTTGCTGTTTTTTCTGTCATTGTTTTATCTGCGGGGGGCATTTCCGGTTTTTCTGCCGGGCTATTGTCGCCGGAATCAGGGGGGGTGATTTTCGTCTGAGAGTTATCCTGTTTATCATCTTGCGGATTCTCTTCGATTTCTGGTTTTGCATACTCTTTCGTCTCCAATTCGGCATAGGTATCTGCAAAATCCTCATCCAAATCGAGTAAAAATTCGTCGATGTCGGACAATTCGGCTTCACTACCGGAAGGATTTTCACTTCTTTGCTCTATCAAACTTTTCTCCAATCGGAGAATGGAATCATAGAGGTTTTGAATGTGTTGTTTTGCTAAGTCGATGTCTAATCTGCTTATATCCTGTGAATTATCCTTGATTTTTTCGGCAAATTCCCGAGCAAAACCGGTATGTAATACGATATTTTCAATATTTTTTTTCATCCTTAATAAATATATTTTTACGCAGCCAAATTTACACTAATTTTGTATGTGAAAATTTAAAATATCTCAATGTTTTTAGAGAAGTCTGCAAAAGAGCAAAAAGTTGGCTGGATAGAGGTCGTTTGTGGCTCTATGTTTTCCGGCAAAACAGAAGAATTAATACGAAGGATCAAGCGTGCTAATATTGCCAAACAGAAAACGCTTATTTTTAAACCGTCGGTGGATATTCGTTACGATGAAGAGGATGTTGTCTCTCACGATAAGAGGGCTATCCACAGTATTCCGGTTGATTCTTCTCAACAGATATTGTTGATGTGTGAAGATGCGGAGGTCATAGGAATCGACGAAGCACAATTTTTTGATGAGGAGCTTCCCAATGTCTGTAAAACGCTTGCCAATAGGGGAGTGAGGGTCGTTGTTGCCGGTTTGGATATGGATTTTATGGGCAAACCTTTCGGTCCTATTCCTGCATTGATGGCAATAGCCGAATACGTGACCAAAGTGCATGCCATTTGTATGCGTTGTGGAAATTTAGCTCAATTTTCGCATCGTACTGTTGCCGATGAAAAACTGGTAATGTTGGGAGAAACAGATACGTATGAGCCTCTTTGCAGAGCTTGCTATCTGGAAGCAACAAAGTAAGCAGGCTGTCTGCTCACCATTTATCTGTTGCAAGAGTTTGATTTTTTGGCATAAAAATAAATGTACAATAAAGATAAATACACAAACCGGAGATATGTGCTTTTGAGCATTTATACGATCGTAGCTTTGATAATCATTGCACGCTTGGCATATCTGCAGTTGTATGATGATTCGTTATTGCTTTCAGCGGAAAATAATGTTATCAGAAAGGAAACCATCTACCCCAATCGGGGATTAATCTATGACAGGAATGGCAATTTATTGGTTTATAATGATGCTATTTATGATCTTATGGTGATCCCGAGAAATGTAAAACAGATTGATACGCTTGCGTTTTGCAAATTATTGCAGATTTCGGATTCGAGTTTTCGAGTTAGGATGAAGAAAGCCAAAAAGTATTCTCGCTACAAAGCTTCTATTTTTCTCTCGCAAATGTCAAAGGAAGAATATTCATATATTCAAGAAGGATTGTTTAAGTATCCGGGTTTTTTTGTTCGCCAGCGTGCCTTACGGAAATAT
>CAZLTF010000136.1:0-3823 GCA_964562195.1 uncultured Bacteroidales bacterium
ATTTTCTATTGAAATATTTACATGGCTTACTCTCTTTCAGGTGCTTGTGAGTTTTTCAGCAAATCCTATTTAATGTTTAAGACCTCAATACCAAGCAACCCATCCACAATACTCCTATTTGAAATAAGGCAATACTATTCAGGAAGAGGCATCAAGTTTTTAGGCGATTTGTCATAAAAGTCACAAAAACAACAATGGAGATAGAGCTTATCGGCATTAGGATAGCGGCAAATATCGGTGTCAACAGATTGCTAATGGCGAAGCCCAATCCGAAAATATTATATGCGATAGCAAGCGTAAAACTCATATATATTATCCGTTTGGTTTTGTTTGCATTGCGCAGATAGCGGGGCAGTTTGCCAAAACGTGAAGCCTTCATAATAATATCACTCGAAGGGGTAAAAACATTGGTATCTTCCGAAACGGCAACGCCAATATTGCTCTGACGCAAAGCGCCGGCATCATTCAGACCGTCCCCGATCATCATCACACGCTTCCCTTCATTTTGCAAAGCTTCAATAAAATCCGTTTTATCATGAATCGATTGATTAAAATGCATTTCGACATCCGGAGGCAACAATGATTGCAAGACTTCTCTTTCGCTGTCATTGTCACCGGAAAGCACTATCAATTGATATTTATCATCTAAGTCTTCAAATACTTCCCGTATGCCGGTTCTAAATTCGGCTTCAAAGACAAAGACCTCTATGATCTCCCCGTTTTTTGAGAAAAACACTTTTGTTTTGGCATCTTCATTTTCGGTTTTTACAAAAGAAGCCGATCCCAGCCTGTATTCATCCTCGTTGTAATTGGCAATAATTCCTTTTCCGGTAATTTCCAGAAGGTTTTCCATATCTACGGTGTCTATCTCCGCAAGATACTGATATATCAGACGACTCAAGGGATGATTGGAAGCTTTTGCCATACTTTTAATAATGCGTTTGTCGATTTCCGGCAAATCGGCATGCTGTTGAGACACCTTATATTTTGATTGTTCGGTAATTGTTCCGGTCTTATCAAAAATAATCGTATCTATCAAGGAAAGATCTTCCAAGACTTGTGCATTTTTCAAATAAAAATGGTCATATCCAAAATTGCGAAGCATATTGCCGAAGGCAAAAGGGGCGGAAAGAGCCAATGCACAGGGGCAAGCTACGATCAAGACAGCGGAAATAACCCATACTGCCGTTCCCATTCCACTCACAAAATACCAATAGAGTCCGGCTGCCAAGGCTATCGACAATATCCCGAAAGTAAAATATTGGCTCACCTTATCCGTGATCGTTTGTATGCTCTCGCCTTTCTCTTTATCGAAAATATCCCGGCTCCATAGTTTGGTCAGATAGCTATTATCCACGTCTTTGACAGCATCCATTTCCAGATAATCTCCGATCTGTTTGCCTCCGGCCAAAATTTTATCACCCACTTGTTTTTCGACCGGCATAGATTCGCCGGTAACAAAGCTATAATCTATTAAGGCTCTGCCTTTTATCAAAATCGAATCGACGGGAACAATCTCTTGATTGTGAATCAACAATCGATCTCCCGGGCGTATATCCTTGATCTCCACGATCTTCTCTTCCCCATTTTGGATGCTGGTGATCGCAATCGGGAAATAGGACTTATAATCCCTTTCAAAAGACAGTGCCTCATAGGTTTTCCCTTGATACCATTTTCCCAACAACAAAAAGAAAACCAGTCCCGAAAGCGAATCCAAATAACCGATGCCTGCCCCCGTAACAATATCATAAAGGCTTTGCAAAAACAAAGTCACGATGCCGATGGCAACGAGAATATCCACACTCACAAAACGGTGTTTTATTCCTTTGTAGGCAGACATAAAATAATCCGAAGCGCAATAGACAATAACCGGAATACTCAATCCTACACTTAGCCAACCAAAGAGCCGGCGATATTCCAGAGGAATAATATCCGCCCCTTGAAAATACTCGGGCAGATTATAGACCATTATGTTCATAAAAGCAAATCCGGCAACCCCGATTTTCATCAACAAAGAACGTGCTTCCCCCTCCCCTTTCTTCTCTTTGTCGAGACTATCAAGATTCAATTCGGGAATATAGTGGATGGCAGCCAGCAATTCAACGACTTGACGAAGCGAAATATTTTTTTCCAAAAAATTGATACTCACCTCTTTACGAGGAAAATTCACGAATGAATGTTGGATGTCCGGATTTAATGTATTCAGATTTTCGAGCAACCAGATACAAGAAGCACAATGAATGGAAGGAATATGCAGCGTGACTTTGGATATTTCACCGTCGGAAAACTCAATCAACTTTTCTTTCACGGACTCCAGATCCAAAAACGCATATTTTTGATCATTCGACGGAGTATCCACTTTGATTCCAGGCAGCTGTTCAAATTCATAATACTGTTTCATATCCTTCTCATTGAGAAGCTGGTAAACCGTTTTGCAACCGTGACAGCAGAATGGTTTTCCGTCCCACATTACCGGATTTGAACCACAATCTTCTCCACAATGCACACAAATCTGCCCCATAATTATCTCTCTTCTAAAACATATTCCTCTTTTTACAACAACCGCTTAGGCGAGTTGGTTCAATCGTTTCAAAGCCATCTGAATAGGAATGGCGTGATCAAAGGCAATTTCCGGAAGAAAATTTACATCAATCCATTCGGCAAAAGCCGCATCATCTCCGGCTTCTACTGCCGAATTGTCCACCGGTGCGACACCCCAGAATACGACAGAAACCGTTCTGCCGCGAGGATCTCTTCCGGGCTTCCCAAAAGTATGAAGCTGTTGCAATTTCACTCCCGTCAGATGTGTTTCTTCTTCCAATTCGCGATAGACCGCTTCCTCACAAGTCTCATCCATATCCATAAAACCACCCGGCAAAGCCCACATTCCTTCAAAAGGATAATGCTTTCGCCGGATCAACAAGACTTCTACCTTCTTTTCCTTCCTTCGGAAGACCACCGCATCTACCGTTAGCGCCGGTCTTGGCCATTCGTAAGTATAACTCATAGTGTAAACATTTTGTATGAAAAATCTTGTACTCTATCCTGCTGATAATTCGTGTCTGCAAAATGAAACTCCCATTGTCAATAGTGCTTCATAAAAAATGCCTGTCCGGAGGTGCTTGCCAAACGGAGTCCCGAAGTTTCGAAATGACTGTTTCAATCACAATCACAACAAAAAAAACGGGTGTTTTGCCCCCAAACGCAAATGGCTCACACTCCCATAGAAGCCAATCCTGCCAACAATACAGGTATCATAAACAAAGCGAAAACTGCAAAAATAACAAGAAAAATAATCACAAGTACTCCCGCAATGGTGTAATGTGTTTGTAAATATTTGAACGCCAATGCCAAAGCTTCGCTATTCATGGTTTCGATGGCAATCTTTGAATATTTGGAAAACTGATAGAGCGAAAAAATAAAATATCCCATAATAAAGGTATTCAAAAGCGAAATAAATCCGGACACAAGGGGACTTCCCATCTGGGATTGAGCAATATTTGGCGGCAGCGTGGGGAGAGCAATCATCATAATAATCGTCCCGAAGAGAGAAATTCCCATAAATATCAATACAAGTATGGAAAGAAACATCGTCCAATTTCGTGCTTTTCCCAGATGATATCTTGCTGCTTTGTTAAGTATCAATTGTTTTTCTTCGGTATTTGCCAAAATAGTTTCCATAATCTTGTCTTTTGCTGCAAAAGTACAAAAAATAATAAAGGCAAAAAAAAGTCCTGTTCAAACGAACAAGACTTTTGAGCCTATTGTCGATCCGGTCGCTACCAGCTTATTCCTCAAAAGCAACTTCTTTGCCTTCGCTCAT
>CAZLTF010000137.1:0-6932 GCA_964562195.1 uncultured Bacteroidales bacterium
AGACAAAGTATGGAGTGCGAGACTTCAAAAATATGCAAAATTCCTCCCACAGTTGCAAAAGGAGCTACCGGTTGATCCAAAGTACAAACAAGATGTACCGGGTTCAAACGTAGATCTGAACGCCTATGATGCGGTTTACTATGCAGGAGATTGCAACAATGGAAGCAAAACCATCGCTATCAACCTTCCCAATGATGAACGAGTTCAACTTCAAAAAGGAAGCCGTAAATTGCAATTGAAGAATGCGATGCGTGCAAAATTTGAGAAAATTTTAGTCCCAATCTCAGAAGTTCTGATCGCAAAAGACCAGAGAAAACATATCAAATTTGATGCTTTTTTTGCCAATACGATGTTTCACGAAGTGGCACACGGGATGGGTGTAAAAAATACAATCACGGGCAAAGGTACGGCACGCATCGCTCTGAAAGAACAATATTCAGCCATCGAAGAAGGAAAAGCAGATATCTTGGGACTCTATCTCGTCACCAAACTCAATGAAATGGGCGAATACAAAGATGTAGAATTGATGGACAACTATGTAACATTTATGGCAAGCATTTTCCGTTCGGTGCGTTTCGGTGCTTCTTCCGCTCATGGCAAAGCAAATATGATTCGTTTCAATTTCTTCAAGGAAAAAGGTGCTTTCAGCAAAAATACAGATGGTACTTATTCTATTGATTTTGAAAAAATGAAAGCCGCAGCCACTGAGTTAACTCAGATAATATTAAAATTGCAAGGAGATGGTGACTACGAAGGAACCAAAAAACTGATTGCAGAACAAGGAATTATCAAAGCCGAACTGCAAAAAGATTTGGATCGCTTGACAAAAGCCGGAATTCCCGTAGATGTTACTTTTGAGCAAGGAATAAAGGTATTGTTTGATGAATAATAAGTTTAAAATACCATTACCAAATCAATTTGCAAATTTACATACGTATTTTAATATTGGTAGATGATAGGCAATTTGCTTGGTTTGGTAGATAATACTTGTTTCTTATCATATTTATTTGGACTTTTGCAAAAAAATAGTTATAAAATTTAATAAAGAAATGAAAAAAACAGTTGTATTGTTAATGGTCATATTCACGATGACCGTTCAAGGTTTTTCATCCGTTTTGCCGGATGAGGGAATGTGGCTTCCGATGTTTGTCGAAAGGCTTAACTACACAGATATGCAAGCAAAGGGATTGCAATTGACCCCCGAAGAATTGTATAGTATCAATCACTCAAGCCTGAAAGACGCAATCGTAGGACTTTCGCACGGTCCCACTCCCCGTGGATATTTTTGTACAGGAGAGATTGTTTCTTCGCAAGGACTTATTTTTACCAATCATCATTGCGGTTTTGATGCCGTTCAAAATCACAGTTCACTTGAGCACGATTATCTCAAAGATGGATTCTGGGCATACAGCAAAGATGAAGAGTTAGAAAATGAAGGACTTACCGCCTCCGTTTTAGTAAGGATGGAAAATGTCACCGACAGTATTTTCCCATTCTTTACCGAATCAATGTCTTATGCAGAACGCAAAGAATTGATTCATACCATCTCAGCCCGCATCGAACAACGCAATAGCGAAAATGGAAAATACAACCCTGTAATCAAAGGATTTTACAATGACAATGAATTTTATATGTTTGTATATCAAGTATATAAAGATGTCCGTCTCGTAGGAGCACCTCCTTCGGCGATAGGCAAATTCGGAGGCGATACGGACAACTGGATGTGGCCTCGTCATACCGGAGATTTTACTATTTTCAGAATATATACTGCGCCGGACGGAAGCCCCGCAGAATATTCCAAAAATAACATCCCTCTGAAACCAAAACATCATCTCCCCATCGCAAAAACAGAACGAAAAAAGAATGATTTTGCTATGATTTGGGGGTTTCCCGGAAGCACAGACCGGTACAAAACTTCTTATGGCGTGGATTACAACATTCAACATTTCGGACCAACCATCGTTGATGTATTAGGAAAAAAATTGGAAGTGTACAACAAACACATGGATGCTGACCCCGAAGTTAGAATCAAATACGCTTCCAAAAAAGCCTCCACTTCCAATGGATGGAAATATTATATCGGACAAATACGGGGACTCAAGAGACTACACGTTACAGACAAAAAAAGAAAAATTGAAGAAGCATACAAAGCTTGGGCAAAAATGCAATCTAACAGCACTAAGTATGTGGATGCCTTAGAGAATATCCAATTGGCTTACGAAGAACTTAGCAAAACCGTAAAACCACTATATTACGCACGTCTCGGACTTACAAGCCCCGAGTTATTTGATTTTGTCAATTCATTTTATCAAGGACTTGCCCCCTATATCAAGGAATCAAAAAAAGGCAAAAAATATCTTGATGCAATTCCACAAGATGCAAAAGAAGAAATAGAAAAAAACATTGACAATATCTTGGGAGAATATGATATTGATCTTGATAAAGACTTAATGAATAGCATGTTGACTTATTATATGCAACAAGTCGAATCTGCCGACATTATCCCCGAAGTCTTGAAAATATACAATAAAAATAAAGGGAACTTTAACAAATTTATTAACAATCTATATCGAAAATCCATATTTGCTTCCAAAGAAAAAATGATGGCATTTTTGGCTTCTCCCAGTTATAAAAAATTGAAAAACGACCCTGCAGTAAAATTTCAAAATGCCATTAACAGATCTTTGGCTAACACAATGATAACTTATCGTACGGCTACGCAATTGCTCGAAAACGCGAAACATATCTACTTATCCGGTTTGCGTCAAATGGATCCCAAATCCGTACCTTATCCCAATGCCAACTCTACATTGCGTATGACTTACGGCAGCGTGTTGGATTATTATCCGGCGGATGCAGTTCATTATGACTTATTGACTCATGGCTCCGGTATTTTGGAGAAAGAAGACAACTCAAACCCCGAGTTTGTAGTTCCTGCCAAATTGCACAAACTACTTGTAAACAAAGATTTTGGATCTTATGCAAATGCAGATGGCACCCTTCCTGTTTGTTTTCTTACCAACAATGATATTACCGGTGGTAATTCGGGAAGCCCGACCATAAATGGAAAAGGAGAGTTGATGGGACTGGCATTTGATGGCAACTGGGAAGCAATGAGCGGAGACATTGCCTTCGAACCTCAATTGCAAAGAACCATCGTCGTAGATGTACGTTATGTATTGTTTATCATCGATAAATTTGCCGGCGCTCACAATCTGATCGAAGAAATGGACATCCGTACCGAATAATACGGACAAGTCTCCCATAAGAAAAAAACATACCGGTAATAAAGCAATTTGTTGCCGGTTTTTTTATTTTGCCACACCTAATATTTGTTTAATTTTACAAAAAAATTGTAAATGAAAAATATTGTATCAATTATAATACTTATTCTTACAAGCATCATTCTCATTGAATGTGCCTCCGAAGCACAATTGACCGGAGGCGCAAAAGACACTCTCCCTCCTGTGATTGTTTATTCTAAACCAAAAAACAAAAGTACTCACTTTGATGCAACGAAAATCTCCATTCGAATGGATGAATTTATCAAACTCAACAACCTGCAAAGTGAGTTGGTCCTTTCGCCACCCATAAAACCAAAACCGGAAATTGTCGTACGTGGAAAAAATCTCGAAATATCACTGAATGATGCCCCCTTGCTCCCCAATACCACTTATACCATCTTCTTGGGAAAGGCAATCGCTGACATTCACGAGAATAATGCTATCCCTAATTTTAAATATACTTTTTCCACAGGAGATTTTGTCGATTCCCTTTCTCTTAAAGGGAAAGTGAAAGATGCTCTTGAATTAACACCCGAAGAAGAAGCTTTGGTAATGCTTTACCGGAAAGGACAAAATGACACACTTGCTTTGGATTCATTGCCCTTACTTTCGATGCCTTTGTATCTTAGCAGAACGGACAAAGAAGGTGCTTTCAAAATCGAAAACATTGCACAAGGAAAATATTTAATTTTTGCATTGAAAGATGACAATCGAAACTATCGCTATGATTTGCCTTCCGAAAAAATCGCATTTATTGACACCTTGATATCTTTAAATTATCCTCTAAACGATTCGGCAAAGATAAATATACCCTATTTGGAACTGTTTATGTTTCAAGAAATAGATTCTACCCAAAGATTATTAAGTGCCAAATTGATCAAAGAAAACTACCTGGCAGTTGCCTACAAAAACCCACTCATCAAGCCCAAAGTTAATCTTCTTACCAAAAATTCCTATTTCAAATGGAATAATAATAATGACAGTCTTTTTGTTTGGTTTCCTCCGGTCAAAAAAGATAGCATCTCCATCTTGATATCAGACAATAAAGATATTCACGACACCCTGAATATCAGAGTAGTAGCCCGAAAAAACCAACAAAATGTGAAACTAAATATCACTTCAAATGTAAAGAAAAATTCACTTTCTCCACATGACCAATTGAATCTGTTTTTCAATTATCCTATCAAATCGCTGAATACCGACAAAATCAAAATTCTGGAAGATTCGATACCGGTTCCATTTGTTGCACAATTTGTAGATAGCAACAAAATGCAACTATTGTTGGATTATGAAATGAAGGAAGAACAAAAATACCGTATTGTCATACCGGATAGTACACTGATCGATATTCGCAACCATAATAATGACAGCACAGAGATTGTATGCTCCCGAAATAGTACAGATAAATATGGTACACTCACCGTAAAACTGAATACAAAAGATACGATTCGGAAGATTATTCAACTGCTTGACAGCAAAGGTGTATCAATAAGAAATACAATCGTAAAAGATAGTCTTGTCAGTTTTGAACTGCTTGCTCCTGCAGAATATCAGCTGAAATGTATTTATGATGCCAATAGAAATGGCGTCTGGGATGCCGGAAACTATATACAACATATCCAAGCGGAAGAGGTAAAACTGTACGACAAAAAAATTAAGGTAAGAGCATCTTGGGAGCTTCAAGAAACCTGGCAGTTGGAAAAGATAAAATAGGGTCCGCCAAAAATTTGCAACCAACTCCTACGGCAAAGCCAAACTACACACCATTATTGGCAATGCTCGCAAAAACCTGCTCAGCACATTACATTTTGACTTTTCGCAACAAACATACTTGCAGATATGGAGATATTAGAAAAATTTCTTTGCCATATCCATGATATCACCCAAGTCAGTGTCTCCGTCACCATCCTGATCCAATAGAGAAAGAAGCCCTCCGCCACTTGTACCGGAAGAATTTTTCCCGATAGCACCCAAGACCATAGGAGCAATCATAGGAAGCAAACCCTTGATTTTTGAAATATCAAAACCTGTTTTTTCTGCCACTTCGGAAGCCAATTGACGACTGCCATCCTTAGAACCCGTAATATGACTCAAAGCTTCTATGCCTTTTGTCTCCACATCCGAAGAACCGAAAAAAGAACCTGCATTATCTAAAAGTGAAGACAATCCACCTCCTGTAATCAATGATTCTAAACCTGAGGAATCTACATCTTGACTCGCAATGTTATTTTTAACTTTCCCAAATAGTTGAGAACCCAATGCACTAACTACTCCACCAGCTTTGCTCTCGTCCGTCCCCAGTTGAGATGCAACCGCACCTAATAAATCTTTGTTTTCTAACAAACTGTTCAATAAACTCATATTTTCTGTTTTTTTGATTCTTTGCAAAGTTACAATAAAAAACAAATGCAAAATAAATATATTGTTAAAAAAAAATTCTATATCAAATATTATACCAAATCCGAATATTCCATTCTTTCGGGAAATAACATAAGCTGTTAAGAGTTTTGATTTTAACATTTTTTTTCAATTCAACAAAACAAACTTACCTATAAATTTCTTGTTTTGACCATTGACAGCATAATCAATTGCCGGACACTTATCACAACACAAATTATATTTATTTGACATTCAGCCCAATACACCAACCAATGTGTATGTAAAAAAAAACCTTCAAATTGAGTTTGGTTTTAAAAAATATATGTAACTTGCTGCGTTTTTTAAAGGATAATATTAGGATTAGAATATAACATAAAAAAAATAAATTTTAGCAGTATGAAGAAAAGACTATTACCTATCGGATTGATCAGTTTCGTATTAATTGGATTGATTATTTTCGCTTACAACTCGTATGAAAGTTCGAAAGAAAATACAGAGAGTGGAGCAAGCATTGCGGGTGCTATGGATTACTTTTCAAAGATCAGGAATAATAAATCCGGTATCTTAAAAGTAAGTGATGTATTAAAAGCAAGGAAAGAACTTGCAGCTATGGATGTACAGAAATCCAGCGAACTCGAATGGCACGCTATGGGACCTGTAAACATCGGAGGTAGAGTAAGAGCACTCATTTTTGACAAGCAAGACGAAACCGGCAAAACCGTCTATGCCGGTGGTGTAAACGGTGGATTGTTTAAATCTGTCAATTTCGGAGTTACTTGGACGGAAGTTCCAACCGGAGACAAAACCTTAGCAATAACAACGATGTGTCAAGACAACAATGGAGACTTATATATAGGTACCGGTGAAGGTTTATATTCCGACACCTTCTCTGCCGTAGGTGATATCGAAGTTGAAACCGGCTTCGTAGGAACAGGTATTTATAAGTTTGATACCAACGAAACCTTAAGCCTGATAGATGGGACAGATCCCGTTGACAATCCTGAATTTGCTTTCATTAACGAGATTTGTTTTAACAAAAACGGAACTTTGATGGTCGCTACCAACGACGGACTTAGAGTGAAAAAAGAAAGTGGCTGGACATATGCCAAACTTTCGGACGGAACAAACCTGACAGGAATAGCCTGGGATATCAAAGTCGGAGAGAACGGATACATTTATACGGCAGTAGATGGAAATTCGTATAGAAGCACAGATGGAAATACCGGTCATTTTGAAATGATATCCGGAGACGAAGAGACCAATCTCCCC
>CAZLTF010000138.1:0-3487 GCA_964562195.1 uncultured Bacteroidales bacterium
TCGTGACAAACGTTTTTTCTTCCGAGAAAGAACTTGCGTTAAAAGAGTTTTCGACAGCTTGAATCGACCAGTAATAGGTGGTTGCATTTTCAAGACCCTGGATTAAGACAGAGGTGTCATGACCGAGGTTTCCACATTCGGGGATCATTCTAAATTCATCGATGCTTGAAGGGCTTACGATGTCGCCCAGACCACTGGCAGTACCGAGTCTCAAATTGTATGTCAAGCCTTCTGACGGAGTCTGCGAATCAGTTGATTTGTTCCAAGCCAGAAGCGTACTCATATTCATTTGTGTCACGGTTAAACCTTGCGGTACACTTGGCAAAGATAGGGGGAATGCAACCTGATTGCGATATAATAGGGTAGAATAATTGACGCCTCCGGCTACCCCGCTCAAAACCAGATCCAGATCACCGTCATTGTCATAATCACCCCAGGCAATCGAAGCATATTCTCCACTCCAAAAATCATTTACTTTCACATTAAACCAATCGTTGCCAATATTCTCGTAAATGTATGTTCCGTAGGCAAGCCCGCAGGACTGCATATATCCAATCTCGGCAACATCCAAATCCCCGTCATTGTCATAATCTCCCCATGCTGCTTCACCCAAAGACAATGCGGAAAGCCCTGCATAAATATTTACAAAATTATCATCTCCGTCATTTCTATATATCTCCGATTTTGAATTTCCGGCAGCGTTCACACCCAAAACCAACAAGTCGAGATCTCCATCATTGTCGTAGTCACCCCAATCCATCGAACCCGCTTTCCAGCCCGGCAATGACATTTCTATCACAGCCACATTAAAGGTTTCATTCTTCAACAAATATACCTGTAGTCCGTCTTCTGTTTCTCCGCTGACAATCAGGTCGTTATCTCCATCATTGTCATAGTCTCCCGCATCTGCTTGCGCGGTCTCAAAGAGCGGAAGGTCCTCCGCCAACAGAGAAAATGAATTTCCTTCTTGCTGGATGTATATTCCGGTATTCCCGCCACCGGATGCAAAAACATCCAGATCGCCATCATTATCCCAATCGATAAACAATACGACACCATCCTCACCTATCCCAAAAAATTCTGCCCCGGGCATAAAAACACCATTCTCATTGGTATAAATAAGACTTGTGTTTGCTTCATTTTGTCCACCGACAAGCAAATCCGGATCTCCGTCATTGTCATAATCTCCCCAGTCCATAGAAGGATTTTGCATTACAGGAAGATTTATATTGGTAAGGACAAAAGTAGTTTCATCATTTTCATACAACAAGGTATGGTAATTGCTGTCTGCATCCATTCCTGCCAGTATTAAATCCAAATCACCGTCCACGTCATAATCCGCCCAGCGATTGATTGAATGCGATAGAGGCATAAAATTTTGGTTTTGCAGCACAAAGTCTTGTCCGTGCAATTTTTCAGACAACATCGAT
Source organism: uncultured Bacteroidales bacterium (assembly GCA_964562195.1). GTDB lineage: Bacteria > Bacteroidota > Bacteroidia > Bacteroidales > S143-32 > S143-32. The sequence goes on from CAZLTF010000138.1 coordinate 1,431, forward strand.
TGAAACAATAATATCCCTATTGCCAACAAATGAATATTTCGAAAAATCAATAAAATTTGTATTTTTCTCTCTCCACTCATAACTATGTGACGAGAATGGTTCTCAAAAGGTTTACTATGAATATGAAAAAAATTTTCTTTCCAGTATTTATTCATTATTATATTGTTTAAGTGATAGAAGAATACATGAATATGGTTGTAGGTACTTATCCGTAATTGCACTTGCGGATAGAAATGATATCATTTTAGTCCACAGCCATAAAATCAACAATTACTTGATTGTCTTGACAAAAACGCTTCAATTCGGATTTGATCATTTGATCTATGTCTTTTTCGATTTCTTTGGGAAAAATAAGATGAACATTGGGACCGGCATCCAGAGTATATGTGAGCGGGAGTCCGGTCTCACGCCGCCAATCTTGAATTCGATAAATGATATTCCAAGTATTGTCATTCATCAAAGTATAAGGGTGTTGGGAATTGATCATCAAGGCATGCAGGCTCATTGCTTCTTCTTCGACAATTTCGGCGAATCTTTTCCAATCACCCTTGTTGAGAATGCCAAGCAAAGCCTTTGTATTATCCCGGGCTTGTTGATAGCGGACATATTGATAAGGATGGTTTTCCATCAATCTATGACCTGCGCTGCTGGAAACCGTTTTTTTGCCGGAGGCAGCAATCAAAATTCGATCTTGCAAACGACTAAAAGAAGGATGGATGTCCATAGAGAGAGGGATGGCAAATTCATCTGTGGAGCCCTCAAAGGCTTCACATTCTCCCCATATTACAAAAGAATGATAGATGGAACGCGAAGCACTTCCGGAGGCGAGACGGGATAAAAATGAGGCTTTTTGCAAAAAGGCATCATGATCTTCCAAGCTCCTGTAAAGTTGATTTTCAAGATGGCATAAATTCAATGCCAAGGCACTCATCGAGGAAGCAGAAGAAGCAATGCCCGAAGAGTGAGGAAAAGTATTTTTGGAATGTATTTCCAAATCAAAAAATTTGATAAAGGGAAGAAAAATTTCAATGCCGTGCAAATATTTCTCGATTCGTTTTTCGAACAACGCATTGCGTTTTCCTTCAAAAAACAGCTTTGCGGAAATTTTGGTGTCCGGCTGATTACGACGCAGATAACGTATTTTCATAAAGGTTTTGGAATTGGAAAGTGTGAAGCTAAGCGAAGGGTTTTGTGGTAACTGTGGAGTTCGTTTGCCCCAATATTTTACCAAAGCAATATTGGAAGGACTATGTGTTTCTATTTCATAGACCGGTTTTATTGCCTGCGGCAATGCTTGGATATTTTTTGCATTCAGCAAATATTTTGTTGTATATTTCATTTTTTCCGGTTCTTCATAATACTATATTTGTCCATGGGAAATATGTTTGAATGTTTTTCCCGTATAAATATTTTTTTAATGCTTGTTTCGAATCATGCCAAGTGATCATCGCAAAGTCTCCTCCCCATGCTCCTAAGGATTTCGATGCACCGTTTAGATCTTTGAAGATGGTCTGTTTCAAACTTTTTCGTTTCAGAACGGAAGTCATTATTTGCTCATGTTTGTTGAGTAAATATTCAAATTCGTCCAATTTGCCGACCGAAGGAAGCGCTGCCGAGATTTCTGATATTTCGTTTATCTCTGTTTTTAAATTCTTTTTTTTCAAAGCATTAAACCTTCGGATGCTATCTTCCGTGCTTTGTTTATGTCCGGTATAGACGAAATACAAATTTTCCCGAAAGGGGAAACGAAGGGGGCAATCACGGGTGAAATATTGCGCTCCGTCACGATGAAAGATAAAGCTACTATTCCGCGTAGCGGCGACGACATCATAACCGGAACCCTCTGACAGCATACGATTTAATTCAAAAGCGTCTATTTCGGCATATTGTGCCAGAAGCGAAATTAATGTAGAGCTACTTCCCAAGCCCCATTGCATATCAAAATCCGCTTCTATCAAGATATCTAAGGCATCCATTGCCAAATCGGGATTGAGTTTTTGCATTGCTTGGAAAATCCGAATTAAGAAGGAAGATTTTTCGGGATCAGAAGACTCGAT
>CAZLTF010000139.1:0-8372 GCA_964562195.1 uncultured Bacteroidales bacterium
CTATTTTATTTCTACAAATGCATCATACATATATCCCCGCATACATCCATTTTGATGGTAATAATCATTTTGAAAAGCAAAGGGCAATGAGAAATCATCATGTCGTGGATAATGGTTGGAGTGATATTGGACAACATTTTACGATCTTTCCGGATGGGAAAATTAGTACGGGTAGAAGCTTAGAACGGAGTCCTGCTTGCATTTATGGAAAAAATAGCCATTCACTTTGCATTGAAAATCTTGGAAATTTTGACATAGGAAAAGATGCGATGACGGATGCTCAAAAAAATGCCATTGTTAGAGTCTCTGCCGCTTTATGCAAAAGATTTAATATTATACCAAATACCGATCGAATCGTATATCATCATTGGTATGATTTAAGAAATGGAAATAGAACCAATGGAGGTTCATATACGAAGTCCTGTCCGGGTACGAATTTTTTCGGAGGAAATAGTGTGGAGGATTGTGAAACTTACTTTATACCTTTAGTCAAAGCGGCAATTGATGGCGTGTTGCCTGACAACAATCTTCCTTCCACTCTCTTGAAATATGGTTCTGTCAAGGCATCAAGACTAAATATTCGAGATGGAGCCGGTACTTCTTTTGTTAAGATAGGACAAACAACCTATGGTGCAATCCTTCGAATCTACGAGGAAAAGAATAATTGGTATCGCATCTCCAAATCCAAAGAAGAATGGGTATATAGCAATTATGTCAAGGATGTCAAACGTGCAGTCGTCAATGCAAATACGTTAAATGTCCGAAGTGGTCCTTCCGCACATTATCACAAAGTCGCTTCTGTTCACAAAAATCAAGAAGTATTTATTTATGAAGAAAAGGACGGGTGGTGCCGTATTGGAATAGAAGATTTATGGGTTTATAAACGTTATTTGGATTGATCTTTATTTTTTTTACGAATAGCTTGATTTTGAGCTCGTTGTCGAAGATTTCATTGTTCAAAAGAGACTGTTGATGTTACAAATGGGGGGCTATTGCCCTAATGAAATTTTCATATATAGGGTTTGCTGAAAATCACGGGGGTGCTTTCTTTTTTTTAATTTGTGACATGATGATGTATATGAATACTTCGAATTGAATTGGTGTCAAATCAAGCGAATGTCCACAAACTGACCGGCAGATAGAGTTGTTTTTCCAATAGGAATAGCGACTATGGCATCGGCACTGCTAAGTGAATTGATATGTGCCGAACCGTGATACTCAAGTGGGTAAACTTTTCCGTTCTCTATTTTGACAGGCTTCCAAGACATCCTTTTGGTATTTTTTCTAAATATATCTTTGCCTACTTCAAGTTTTATGTGAGGTGGTGTGAATTTTGCACCCATTAATTTGTATATCAATGGTTTGACTAATAATTCAAATTGTACAAAAGAAGAAACAGGATTGCCGGGAAGTCCAAAAATATATTGTTTGTGGCGAATGCCAAACACGGTAGGTCTTCCGGGTTGAACAGCAATACTATCAAATAATATCCGGACTTTCAGTTCATTTAATATTTTCGGGACAAAATCATAATCTCCCATAGAGACACCTCCCGAGAGCAGTATAATATCGCTGTTTTTGAATGCTTTATTGAGGATTTTGCGTGTTGATTTTTCATTGTCTTTGGCAATGCCGGCATATTTTGCTTTCGCACCGATAGCCTGTACTTGAGCCAATAGTTGATACGCATTGCTATTGCGGATTTGGGAAGGGGCGGGTTTGGAATGCGGTTCGACTAGTTCATCGCCGGTGGAAATGATTGTCACTTTGATTTTTTTTGCCACTTTGATTTGGGTAGCTCCGACCGTTGCCAATACAGCTATATGCTTGGGTTGTAGGATGGTAGATTTGTGGAGCACTAAGTCTCCCTTTTTAATATCTTCTGCTTTGTAGGCGATGTTTGATTTTGATTTTTCTTTTTGATAACGAATTAGCTGTGGGGCAATTTCCTCGGTGTCTTCTACCATAATCACGGTATCTGCTCCTTCGGGTACCGGTGCGCCGGTCATTATTTTGATACATTCTCCTCGTCTCACTTTTTTTTGCGGCATACTGCCGGCAGCCACCACTTCTATTATTTTCAATGCACTCTTGATATCTTCACTCCGGCAAGCAAAGCCATCGACCGCCGATTTGTCAAAAGGAGGCATATCCATATCCGAAAATACATCTTCGCGCAAAACGCGCCCTTGTACGCATTTATAATCTCTAATGCGAGCCGGCACTTCCCTTGCCGAGTCCATTACAATTTTATATGCTTCATCAAATTGTATCATCTTAGTTTTCTTTTGCATAAGTTGAATATTGTGTTAAAATTAGACGAAGATCAAAGCAAGTCGGGTCTTCTTTTGCGGGTTCTTTTCAAGGCTTGTTCCATGTTCCATTCGTCAATCAATCTTTCATTTCCCGAGAGCAAAATGTCAGGAACTTTCATTCCTCGCCATTCCGAAGGACGAGTGTAAACCGGCGACGAAAGCAAACCGTTTTGAAAAGAGTCTGTCAAAGCCGAAGATTCATTGCTCAATACGCCTGGAATAAGCCGGACAATAGCATCTGTCAATACGGCTGCCGCCAGTTCTCCTCCACTCAAAACATAATCGCCGATAGACATTTCGAGTGTAATATACTTTTCCCTGATTCGCTCATCTACCCCTTTGTAATGACCACAAAGAATGATAATATTCTCAAAAGTCGAAAGATGGTTAGCCATATTTTGGTTTAATACTTTTCCATCGGGAGTAGTGAATATTATCTCATCATACTGACGTTCTGACATCAATTTATCCATCCATTGGGCAATAGGCTCCGCCATCATTACCATTCCTGCACCATGCCCGTATGCATAATCATCCACTCGCTTATGCTTGTTAGTTGCAAAATCGCGAATATTGTGCAAATGCACTTCGACAATGCCTTTTTCGGTCGCTCTTTTTACTATAGACTCCGTCAAAAAACCTTCAAACATCTGCGGAAAAATACTCAATATATCTATTCTCATAATTCTTTTTTCTACAATAAACCAAATAGAATCCGGTATTTTGTTCAACTTGCAAAGGTAGTACAAAAAGCAATATGACTATTCTCTTTATCATTGAAAAAAAATACATACTTTTGCTCTGTAGAAAACGATTCTAAATGGGCAATTTTAAAGTTTATAACGCATCAGCGGGTTCGGGCAAAACCTTTACATTGGTCAAAGAATTTTTGAAGCTAATGCTTCATAAAGATGCCTCAGGGCAATATTTTCGCTCGATTTTGGCAATGACTTTTACCAATAAGGCAGCATCGGAAATGAAAGACCGGATCTTGGATGCTTTGCAAGAATTGGGATTTCCGGATCAAAAACCTGTTTCTGCGGTTACGGAAGTAATATTGCCCGAATTGATCCGTTCGACTGCGAAAGATGAAGCCGGATTGAGAGAAGCTGCCAAGCTGTCTTTCACGAATATCCTTCATCATTATGATGATTTCCCGATTGGTACGATCGATAGTTTTGTACATAAAATCATCCGTCAATTTGCCGGTGATTTGCAGTTGGCATCCAATTTTGATGTGGAGTTGGATACGGTTTCTTTGATCGAACAAGTGATAGATCTGCTGATTAGCGAAATAGGTGAAGATGAAGAGATTACAAACATTGTACTTGGATTTCTCAATGATAAAGACAAGGAAGGAAAGAGTATGAATGTGGAGTATGATTTAAAGAAATTTGCCAAAATATTTTTACGGGAAGACACGCTGAAAAATGCACGAGAATTAAACTCTTTGTCCATACGGGAATTTGATCAAGTATTTAATCGCATTTACAATTATCGAAAGGCGTATCAAAAAAAGGTTGTATCTCTCGCTCAAGATGCTTTATCTATAATGCGAGTCTCCAATTTGGATCCCCTACAAGATTTTGCACGAAAGAAAAGTGGAATAGGAGCCTATTTTGTCAGGATTGCAGATGGCAATTTCAAAAAAATCACCCCCAATACCTATGTCTTAAAAGCCATAAATGAAGACTCTTGGTACACCGCCAAAACAAATCCGGAGATAAAAGCCTCCATCGATGGAATAAAAGAAGATATTATCCACATATATCAAGCGATAATTGCTGATTATCAACAATATGTAGAGTTTGGATTGCTGAGTCGATATGCCTATCCTATGCGTTTGCTCAACGTTATTTACCGGATTATGGAAGACTTTAAAGACGAACAAAATCTATTGGCAATATCCGACTTCAATACGATTATTCATGAGGTCGTCAAAAAAAGCGATGTACCGTTTATTTATGAGAAAATTGGCGCACATTATCAGCATTTTTTGATAGACGAATTTCAGGATACATCGGTTTTGCAGTGGCAAAATCTTCTCCCTCTGGTTCATAATTCGCTTTCTGAAAATAATTTTAATATGATCGTCGGGGACGGAAAACAAGCTATTTATAGATGGCGTGGTGGGGAAGTACAGCAATTTGTCTGTTTGCCCGAAATATTCAAAAAAAGTTATCCACTGCAAGATGAATATGAACGGATGTTGATGCATAGTTTTGAATCACAGCATCTTATGCATAATCGCCGGTCACGCAAAACGATTGTCGAATTTAACAAAGGATTGTTTGATTATCTTAAAAATCTATTGAATGATGACTTTCAGAGCATCTATTCAGGACTTAATGAAGAGAAGGCTAGTAGGGATGAAGAGGGATATGTGGCTATTCGCTTTCTACAAGACGATGATGATAAAGAAGAGGCTTATCTCAATGAAGTTAAGCAAATAATCAATGAAAATGTTTCTCGATTCAAATTTCAATACAGGGATATTGCCGTTTTGTGCCGGCGAAATGAAGAAGTGGCAACAGTTGGTAAGTATTTGATGGAGAATGGAATAGAAGTTTTATCTAATGAATCTCTTTTGCTCAATTCTTCGTTTGAAGTGCGTTTTATTGTTTCGCTTGCCTATCTCTTGATTCAAACGGATTCGGATATAAGGAGTGCGGAAGTATTGTATTTTGCTTACAAATTGGGGCTGATACACAAGGAAATAAACGCCCTCTTTGGGAATACGTCAAAGGATATTGAATCCTATTTTGAAAAGTGGTTTGGTGGAATGGAAGAAGCAAAAAAAATACTGCAACATCCTCTGTATGAGATTTTTGAACTCTTGATCAGAAAAATTTTCGCCAAAAATCAATACAATCGCTATCTGCTCTTCTTTATGGAAAATGTACTCTCATATTCTATGAAAAAGAAGGATGACTTGCCTGCATTTTTGGAATGGTGGGAAACGAAAAAAGACAGTCTTTCCATTGTCGTACCCGAAGGGATAGATGCGGTACGCATTTTGACTATTCATAAAGCTAAAGGACTTCAATTCCCTATTGTTATCTATCCTTTTGCCAGCGGCAATATCCGTTTGGATTCGTATGTCTGGATTGAAAATTACGACCATCCGCTTACCCGGCCATTAAAGCATTTTCTGGTTTCACCACAAAAGGAAATGGAAGGTACCCGTTTTGAAGATATTTACACTACCGAAAAAAATCAGTCTCTCTTGGATCTTCTGAATGTGCTATATGTTGCCTTGACTCGTCCACAAGACAAGCTTTATGTGATCAGTGAAATTCCAAAAAGAAAGAGCTTGGAAAACATTGCATTTTTTCTCATCGAATATCTTAAATCTATTGATAAATGGAACGATGAACAGAAGGAATATACTTTTGGGATTGATTTCGAAAATACACTTCAAGTTACTTATGAAAAATCTGACAATCTGTTTGGTAAACAATGGATTAGCGAAGAATGGAACGATAATATCATCATCAAGAGAGAGTCGTATGCAGAGCATTCTCCTCAGCTCGAATATGGAAGATTGATGCATGATTTTCTTTCCGGAATAGATTCGGTAGATGCTATTCAAAAAAATGTCAATCGCTTCGTCAATCGGGGAATAATTGCCAATAATGAGAGGGAAATCTGGGAAAAACGCTTGTTTGATATTGTATCTCATCCCAAATTGAGCAAGTTTTTTGATCCGGCTCTTACGACTTTCAGCGAAAGATCATTGTTTTATCAGGGTAAAATGTTTCGACCCGACCGGATTGTTATTGATCAAGATAGATTGTACGTGCTTGATTTTAAAACCGGTGAAAAATCGGAAAAACATAAGCGGCAAGTCAATACCTACGCTTCCCTGTTTTATGAAATGGGCTATGAAAATATTTCTTCCATTTTGGTTTATTTGGGAGAAGAAATAGAAATTTTGGAGGTATAATTCGTATGATATTTAGGGTCTGCTGATAAATTGTGGTTCTTCTTGCATTTGAATCTTGATATTTCTGTATAATTTATTTTTCTTTCAAGTATTTGAGAGTTTTCAGCAAACCCTATTTAGAATGTTTTATGTTCTATTCTTTTCAAAAATCTGATTGTATGCTGCTGCCGTGTTGATATTGGCGGAATATTTAGCAGTATTGACATGAAGTTCATATTTGGAATATGATTCCAAGAAATGGCGAAAATGCAAATCGTCCGAATAATCTGAAACAAAGGACTTTTGTAGTCGGGAAGACAATAAAACAGGATGTCCTCCTTTGCCTTGACTGACCGGAAAGCAATAGTCATAGAAGGCGATATTTTCTAATAGGGATAGTAGTAAATGCTTGTCTGTGAATGGATTGTCAATATTTTGAATAAATGTAGGATGCTCTATATTGATGCTGTTTAGTCCCAACAGGATAGAATAATTGCGTCCGAGCTTGATTTTATCATTAACAATGATTTTAACATCTTTCGCAATTCCGGTTTGAAGCAAATGCTGCGACAAGGACTTATGTACGATCAATACCAACTCATTGCAAACCTTCGTATATGTACTAATGATTTTTTCAATAAAAGTATGTTTCTCGTCAAAAGCGAGCAAGGCTTTCTCTCTTTTCATACGGGAAGATTGTCCTGCAGAAAGAATAATGGCATTGCAAGGAGTACTTAATTTTGTAGAAGTCAATTAGTATTGATATTTCATTAGGAAGTTGATGTCATCTCCGGGTTCGTATTCCACCGGTTTTTTGCCGTGTAAGAAAAACCGCATAGGCTTACTGCCTTTGAGTTCGATTTTGTCATTATAAACTTCAAGATAAGTGCCTTCGCGAAGCCCTACAACCGGCATTCCCTGATTAGTGATTAGAAATTCTTCGATTCGTTGTTCTCTTGTTTCACCGCCGTGTCCTTCCGGATTGGCATCCAAATAATGCGGATTAATCTGAAATGGTATAAGACTCAGAGTATCAAAGCTTTTGGGTTGCACTATCGGCATGTCGTTGGTAGTGCGTATGCTTGGACAAGCGATATTTGATCCGGCACTCCATCCGACGAAAGGCATTCCTTTTTCGACGGTTTCTTTGAGTAAATCCATAAGACGCAGTTGATAGAGTTTATATACCAGATGAAATGTATTGCCACCTCCGACTACGATGGCGAGAGCATCTTTGATTGCTTGTTTTGGATTTTTCTCAAGATGTATTGAGTGAGAATTTAAGCCGATGGATTGAAAAACGTTACGTACACGCTCTCCATAGTTGTCGTAGGCTTCGATCTCATCATCCGGTGCAAGACTAATGCCAGCATAAGGAATGAATAATACATTTTTGATATTTTTACTCAATAAAAATCGGGCAATATGTTCTCTGGGCCATCCAAGATATTCTTCTCCATAATTTGTTGAGTTGCTTATCAATAGTAGTTGTTTCTTCATCTCGAGTTGTTTTTTTATTACTGCATACAAAATTACATAAAAAATTCATTCTTACTGCATAATAAAACAGGAGTTTTCAACAACTTATTAAAGTCTTTGGATCTTGAAGATTGTTTTTCTTGAAAAGCACATTGTGTCTGTTGAAAATCACAGATGCGCCTCAATCTATTAATTTGTGAAATGATGATGTGTATATATACTTCGAGTTGGACAAGTTAATAAAAAGGGTGTGCTTCTGTTGTACGAAAATACGTTTTATTGACTCTACTTATTGTTGATATATTTGCGTAATTTGTTTTATTTCAGGTGTTTGGGAGTTTTTATCGGTGGATTCTAAATATACCGGTGGTATGTAAGATGTTACGGAAAATATAATTTCGGGAGGATAGAAGGGAAATGAATGCTACAAATCCGATATGAGTCAAAAGGTGCCCAAGACAGGAATCGAACCTGCACGTCCTTGCGGACACATGACCCTGAATCATGCGCGTCTACCAGTTCCGCCACTTGGGCTTATCCTTTCAGATAAAAAAAAGTGCCCAGAACAAGAATCGAACTTGCACTCCCAAACGGGAACATGGCCCTCAACCATGCGCGTCTACCAATTCCGCCACCTGGGCATTCTTTCCGGC
>CAZLTF010000140.1:0-7015 GCA_964562195.1 uncultured Bacteroidales bacterium
GAAGACACTTCTGTGATTTTGAGCAGCCACTAAATAGTGAACAAGATTTACAAAATCGCTATTCATCCGGTATATCTTGATTAATAATAGAATCGGATAGACAAAGCCTACCGCAAAGCGATTGTCAACGATGCCGGAGCAACAGATGAACGGATTTTCCTCTGAAAAGTCATCCCAAAAAGTCTTTCGGCAGATAGGACACATCAACCCATTAGTGACTACAACGACAAATGCCTATCCTATCTCACTAATACGCAGCATTTTATCATAATTTATCACTTTTATTCGTTTACCTGTTATTTCGATTAGACCATCGTCTTTGAAATCTTTCATAACCCTTATGACACTTTCGGTGGACATTCCGGTAAGCTCAGCAAGATCAATTCTCGTGAAAGGCAATTCAAACTCCATATTATAAAAGATACGTTGTGCCAGACACAATAAAATATCGGCAAATCTTCCATGCATCTGTTTGTGTGTCAGACAATAAAACCGACCATAAATCTGAACGGTATTCTCATTTAACACATTGATCACTTTTAATGCAAATTTTGGATTTTGACTGATAATCCGTTTAAAAATTGCAATATCAATCATTTCCACTACGGATTTAGTATAAGTGGCAGCAGAGTATAAAAAAATATTATTGCCCTCATATATGGATGGAAGACCGATAAGATTGCCATGAGGCGAAATCTTGAGAATAAGATTTTTGGGAGTACCTTCAAGATACACTTTTACCAATCCTTCTTTGAGAAAAATAATGTGTGAAGCAAAAGAACCTTGCTTGCAAATCGTCTCTCCTTTTTCATAATTTACCACTACTTTGTTGGCATCAATCAAGTCCCGTTCCCCTTCGCTTAGCTCATCAAAACAAGAAAGCTTGCGATTGTAAACCGTGCATGTATTCGTATATTTCATATCTATTGTTATCATAATAACATCTGCAAAAATACAACTATTATTGACTTCCACCCAAAATAATCAATCTAAATAGGGTCTGCTACGAAACCACCTTTTTTGATAGTGCTTCGGGAGAAAACGCCAAGTTCGAGGTGGATGTTTCAAACACGAGGGTAACGAAGAGCCGGGCGCAACGAATACGTGAACACCTTTAAAATCAACTATTGATGAACAAATTGGCGTTTTGTCCCAGGGACTAAATAAGCCAATGCAATATGATTTCATTCTCGCTATCAATGCAAAACACTTTAATTGAAATTGCATTGCAAAGAAAATGGAGAAAAAAACTGATATAGATCAACTTTTATTTGATGTAAATCATAAAATAAACAAATCTACTTGCGACTATCTTTTTCATTATTCTGAATATTCGTCTCTACTTTTGTCAAAGATATTTAAAATTAATTTTTATGAAAAGAATACTTATCGTTGCCCTTGTGATTTTCACATCCTTTCTTGTCATCCATCTGATAATAGCGGATGAAGGAATTCAGAATGAGGCACAAGAAGAGACCACAAAGGTAATAAAGAAACCCCTTACGGTACAAGTTCATAATTATGTATATAAGGAAAAGCGCGACTTGAGTCCTGCAGCAGACCATTCAAAATTTGAGATATTGCAACAGGAGTTTGATTCCGCACAAGCCCTTACAGCTGCATGTTTGAGTTGTCACAACAAAAGACACACGGAACTCCTGAGGACATCACACTGGAAATGGGAACGCAAAGAGAGGTTACCCGGAAAAGGCATCCTTCCTTTGGGAAAGAAAAATATTTTAAACAATTTCTGTATTGGTGTTTCCGGTAGTGAAGGCACCTGCGTACGATGTCATATAGGATACGGTTATGAGGATAAAAATTTTGATTTTAGTGATCCCAACAATATCGACTGTGTAGTCTGTCATGACAATTCCGGCACTTACAAAAAAGGAAAAGGAATGGCAGGTTATCCCGACCCGAGCGTAGATTTGAGTTTTGTGGCACAAAATGTCGGGAAACCAAGCCGTGTCAATTGTGGTGTTTGCCACTTCTGGGGAGGAGGAGGAAACAATGTCAAACACGGAGATATGGAAATTGCCTTGACCGAGCCGTCCTGTGAGGTAGATGTGCACATGGGCGTCGAGGGAGAAGATATGAGCTGTGTGGATTGCCATACGACTGAACATCATCAAATTGCAGGTAAACTCTATGCACTTTCGTCAGAGAATAAAAACAGAGCTACTTGTGAGCAATGTCATACCAATGAACCACACGCCAACAAATTGCTCAATGAACACAACCTCCGCGTAGCTTGTCAGACCTGTCATATTCCGGTTTATGCCAAGGTCAATGGTACAAAAATGTGGTGGGATTGGTCAACGGCAGGAAGGATGAACGAAGAAACCGGAAAAGAGATTCACGAAAGTGACGCAGACGGCAACCACAATTATCTATCCATCAAAGGAAATTTTGTATATGACGATCATGTCATTCCCGAATATTATTGGTTTAACGGGACTGCCAATCATCATCTGATCACAGATAGCATCACTTCCATCCCCGTACAAATGAACACATTATACGGTTCATACAAAGACAAAGGTATCAATAGCAGCACCGGACACCCATCCAAAATATGGCCGGTCAAAGTCCATCGTGGAAAACAGATATATGATCCTGTCAACCGGAAACTAATTCAACCTAAACTTTGGTCAAAAAAGAAGGGTGACAGTGCATATTGGAAAGATTTTGATTGGAATCTTGCAGCAGAAGCGGGTATGAAATATTTAGGCTTGCCTTATAGCGGGGAATACGACTTTGTCGAAACAGAAATGTATTGGCCTCTCAACCACATGGTCTCCAAACGTGAGCAATCTCTTAAGTGTATTGACTGTCATACTCCCAACGAAGGAAGATTGGCAAATCTAACAGACTTCTATTTACCCGGCAGGGATAGCAATGACTTTATTGATTGGTTTGGAATAATTATGATTATTATCGCACTCGCCGGTGTATTGACTCATATCATTATGAGACGAATATTCAAGAAGAAGTGTTTTTTGAGAAAAAATGATTCAAACAAAAAATAGGAGGATAACGAGATGAAAAAGAAAATATATATTTACAAAATATTTGAAAGAATTTGGCACTGGTCACAAGTTTTTTTGATTGCTTTTCTTGCAATAACAGGCTTTGAGATACATAGTTCCTATCAATTTCTCGGTTTTGAAAACGTAGTCAATTGGCATACGACCGCAGCTTGGGCGTTTTTAATACTGATTGTTTTTGCCATCTTCTGGCATATTACTTCCGGCGAGTGGAGGCAATATATTCCTACTACCAAACTTTTGAAAGAGCAATTTATGTACTATATCGGGGGAATATTTGAGAATGCTCCTCACCCTACCAACAAAACGGTATATAATAAATTTAATCCCTTGCAAAGGATGATCTATCTCGGATTGAAGATATTGGTTATTCCGGTGATGGTGGGTTCGGGATTTCTATATTTGTATTTTCATTATCCACAATTTGGGATAGAATTGGACGGGTTGGAATCCGTAGCAACGCTACATACGCTCGGAGCTTACATTTTGATTGCTTTTGTAATCGCCCACGTTTATTTGACTACAGTCACCGGAATCAAACCATTGTCAAGTATCAAGGCGATGATAACGGGCTGGGAAGAGATGGACGATGAAGAAATGGAGATCGTATTACAGGAAGAAATGGAAGTCGCACTAAAAGATATTAAGAAGAAATTTAAAGCAGGAAAAGAAAAAAGCAGCGTGCTCGACAAAGCACTGGAAGATGTCGAAGAAAAACTCGGCGTAAAAAGAAGAACCGATTTTCGAGATGCGATAAGTAATACTTCCGCCGGATATTTTTGTATTGATAAAGCCGGGTATTTTCAAGAGGTAAATGATGCATGGTTGAAGCTCTACAAATATAAATACAAAGATGAAATCATCGGAAAACACTACAAGCTAAGCCGGACGGATGAAGATTTCAAAGAACTCGAAAAAACAGTCACTAAGGTATTGCAAGGAGAAACAATCAACCATGGCGAAGTCAGGAGAATATGCAAAGACGGTAGCGAAGGCTTTCATACATTGACACTCTCACCGGTTTATTTCGGAAGTGAAATACGTGGGTTTGAAGGTTTTATTATCGACACCACCGACAAACGTCTCGCCGAAATCGAATTGCTCCGAAAACAAATGAGAATCAAAGAAATAGAAGAAAAAAAGAAATCACAAAACAAATAAAATTGAAATAATATGAAATCAAAAAAATGGATATTAGGAGTCGCTACACTATTCGTCATCGCATTCGCTATCGGATGCAATGATAAAGATTCATATTCGGATATCCACGAATATATTAAGGTTGTAGCAAAAGAAACAAAGTATGTCACACCTGCCCTATTGAAGATAAAAATCGATAGCGCAGAAGCTTTCAATCTGATTGATGTAAGAGAAGCCGGAGAATTTAACGCCGGATACATTCCGGGGGCAACCAATATTCCGCGAGGGGTGCTCGAGTTTAATATCAACAATGAAAAATTTTGGGAAAATGAAGGTCTGTATCTTCCCGAAAAAGAGGAATTATTTATTCTGGTTTGCAAAAAAGGCGGACGTAGTACGCTTGCCGCGAAAGCCATTCGTCGATTGGGCTATGAACGTGTAATGGTACTCCAAGGAGGATGGAAAAGTTGGGAATTAACTTATCCCGATATTTTTGAAAAAAACCTGGATGCAAATGCACACGAAGAAGAGGAAGAGGTCGGTGGTTGCTAAGTTCTTGGCATCTACGGACATTAAATAGTAAATATATAAACATTTAAAAATTAGTTATTATGAAAAAGTATGCAAATTATCTGATGATTATGCTTATCGTACCGGTATTGGTAATAAGTAGTTGCAAAAAGCCGGAAACCACAAAAGAGGAGACAGGGACTTTTAGTGATCTCAAATCTTATGTAATGGCAGAAGGCTTGGATCTAACGGATGTTCTCATTAACGGATGGGTAAAACCTGCCAGTGCGGTAGTTGATACAAGTGATTTTACGATTCCTGATTGGTATGTGATGGACATCCGTTCGTCCTCCGATTTTGCCGCCGGACACATCAAAGGTGCCGTGAATGTTGCGCTGAAAGACGTTCTTGTCAAAGCCCCCGAAGCCAATGGCAAAAAGATTCTCGTCGTCTGTAAAACCGGACAGACCGCCGGTCAAGCGGTAATGGCTCTCCGTCTGTCAGGATATTCAGATGCCGCCGTTTTGAAATTTGGTATGGCCGGATGGAATCCTCAATTTGAAGCCCCTTGGACAAACAATATCGGCAATATGGCAGACGACTTCCCCGCCGAATGGAACAACAATGCAAGTGCGAGTTTGGAGTCATTTTCCAACCCCGACTGGGAAACTACCGCTACCGAAGGAAAAGAAATACTCCAAGAACGTATTCAGCAGATGCTCGACAATGGATTTCCCAATGTAAATTCTACCGATGTGTTTGGAAATCAGGAAAATTATCAAATTTTCAATTTTTGGACAGCAACGGATTATACCACCTTTGGTCACTTTTCTACCGCTCAACAATTAAAACCCATTTCTTTTGCCAATGACGTGAGCAAAGCAATTGATCCGGAAACTACCACTTTGGTTTATTGTTTTACAGGACAAACATCGTCTATGATCGTGGCTTGGCTCAATGTGATGGGCTACGATGCAAAAAGTATTTTATTTGGTGTTAACAAATTGAAATACAATGAATTGAAAGCAGCCAACAAGCCTCATTGGCATGGTGCGGCGAATTATGAATTTGTGAGTAATTAGTTTGACAATTTGTGTGGTGGAAATGCTTCCGTTTTCACCACACTACCATTCGTCAATAGATTAATAAACGAAAAAATATCAACAATGAAAAAGATAACAATCATATTTTTGACTTTTGTCACAATGATTCCATTCAGCCTTCAAGCCCAGGGATGCATGGAAAGTGACACGGACGATGGAGTAGCGGTAGTAGGTTACATACAAGGAAGTTACGACCATTTTCTCTTCAATGAAGATAAAAACGGAAATACTGAAAACAAAGCAAGCAGCTTTTATTTCAAACGGGCGAGAGTAGGATTTATCGGCTCGATACCTTACGATGTGAGCTATTATGTGATGGCTGAATTTAGTCCGGCTACCGGCGGACCCTACCTCTTGGATGCCTTTGTCACTTATGCCCCCTTCGGGAAATATGCAAAATTTACCATCGGGCAATTTAAATCTCCGGTCGGGCTGGAGTTAAACACAGCTTGCCATGCATTGCATACGATCCGCCGCTCAACCGTTGTGAACAACCTTGCCAGTCCGTTTCGTGATATCGGTTTTATGATAATGGGGGCATCCGATAGCCTCTTCGCAATTCATAATCTTTTTTCTTATAAAATCGGACTTCTCAATGGTACGGGAATGAACCATTGGGACGACAATAAACATTTGGATTTCGCTGCTCGATTGATTATCTCTCCGTTCGAATGGCTCAAAATCGGCACCAGTTTCAGAACAGGAAAACAAGGAATTAAGAAAACTGACATCGTACAAACGGAAAGAATCCGCTATGGTGCAGACCTGAGCCTCGAATATAAAAACTTTATCCTTCAAGGAGAATATTTAATGGGGAAAGATATTGGAAAAGCCTCCGGTGGCGGCGGCTGTGGAGGTAAATCAATAGCTACTACGGTTGATGAAAAAACGGAATTTAACAAAAGTGGATTCTTTGTTCAAACAATGTATATGACACCTTTTGACATACAAGCCATCGTGAAATATGAAACTTATGATCCGGATGAAACAAGCTATAATTATCTCTATGTCGAGCAAAAATTTATTCAATCAACATTCACATTCGGACTCAACTATTTCATCAACGATTGGACAAGAGTCCAAATCAATTACCTGATGAACCGGGAAGAAAATGCGGATCTTGAATTTAACAATGATGCTATCCTATTGCAAATACAGGCAAAGTTTTGAGAAACGGCAAAGTACAGATTCGTTCAATCTTTAATTGAAAAT
>CAZLTF010000141.1:0-6864 GCA_964562195.1 uncultured Bacteroidales bacterium
GCATCATGGTACCGGAATATGATCTTTGCAAGAAGTCACAAAAAGACTCAATATCATGTTTATAAGCAATAAGCGTATGCTTAGAATATCGCTTCTCCTCCTCCAAATATTGTATAAATTGTTCTCTTGTACCCATAAAAAAATTCTGCTTCAAAAATAGTAAATATTTTCGAAAGCAGAACATTTTTTTTGTTAATTTCTCTAAAAAGGTTTAGATACCCTCTTTCTCTCTTCTTACTTTTTCAGTATAGATAGCTTTCAATTTATTTTTTCTCTTGATCGCAGAAGGTCTATCAAATTGTTGTCTAAACCGGATTTCCTTAATGACACCGGTTCTTTCATATTTTCTCTTGTAGCGCTTCAACGCTCTGTCGATATTTTCGCCTTCTTTTACTTGAATAATTAACATTATATCTCCTTTTATTATTTTATTAAACGGACGGCAAAATTAGTCTATTTTTTCTTTTTGCAAATCTTTTTTTAATTATTTTTTATTTTTTTTGCTAAATCGTCTTTTTTTGTTGATTTTAGCATATATGCATACGTCAATTTAGTGGTAAATGGCGTATCCAATGCTCTGCTCCCCATAGCGTAGCTTAATGCGATCGATGGCTTGATACAAATCTATTTGATGGCTTGTCTCATCAAACATACTCAGTTGCTGAACACCAGAAACCAAACCGCTAAACTTAATACCAATCAAACGTATCAACATCCGGCGTGTGTAAAGTCGTTTGAATAAGTCTAAGACCTGTTGTTTTAACACATGATCAAAAGAGGTATATGCTATGCGTTTTTGCAAACTATGTGTGTCATAATTTGTGTAACGTATTTTTACACTAATCGTTGAGACCAGCTTTTTCTCTTTGCGTAAGCGGAAAGCTAAATGTGCTGTCATTTTTTGAAGCGACATATTTAGAAATGCAATGTCTGTAGTATCCTTTTCAAATGTTTGCTCGGTACTAATCGATTTACGTTCCGTGTAAGGAATGACAGGAGTTTGATCTATCCCATTTGCTTTTTTTAATATCACAAGTCCGTTCTTTCCCATTAAATTTTTCATTAGTTGAGGAGGAATCTGACGTAAAGTTTGAATCCTGACTACTCCCATAGAACGCAATAAATGATAGGTTTTATTTCCTACCATTGGGATTTTCCGGATGGAAAGCGGATCCAAGAATTTTTGAACATAAGCCTGCTGAACATCCTGAAAACCATTGGGCTTTGCTTCCACCGTAGCCATTTTTGATACCGTCTTGTTGATGGAAATCCCCAGAGAAATAGGTAGCCCACTCTCTTTGATGATAAAATCTCTGAATTCACGACTCCATTTGAGACTCCCTATAAAACGATCCATACCACTAATGTCTATGTAATGTTCATCAATGGATGCTTTTTCAAACAGCGGTGCTTTATCTTTAATTATTTCTGTGACTAAACGGGAATACCGGCTATATAAGTCCATATCTCCTCGAATATACGTTGCTTGCGGACAAAGCTTTTTTGCCACGTACATGGGCATCGCCGAATGTACTCCAAACTCTCTCGCTTCATAGCTACATGCAGATACTACTCCTCGATCACTTAATCCTCCGATAATCACAGGCTTCTTATTTAACTTACTGTTTCGCAAACGTTCTACAGATACAAAAAAACTATCCAAATCAAGATGTATTATTGTCTTTTTCATTTCTAATGGTTGAAGTTTAAAATTAAAAAAAATCACAAATTATTGTATTATTATACTTATTTAGAGCACACAGAATGCACAGAATTTCACAGATATTTACGGACTATTCATTGGGCACACGGAATACACGGAATTTCACAGATTATTCATTGGGCGCACAGAATACACAGAATTACACAGATTATTTGATGGGCGCACAGAATACACAGAATTACACAGATTATTTGATGGGCGCACAGAATACACAGAATTACACAGACTATTTGATGGGCGCACAGAATACACGGATTTTCACGGATATTTCACGAAACTTCACGGAAAGTCATATACCATAGCTCAATTCTTCGGATTTACAATAAACAATCAACCTCCTGCTCATACCATAATTGTATCATCATTTCATTGAACAACCAATCTATGATTAGAATTTAATCATTATTTTGTTGGCATATTAATCATTTTTTATATCTTTGCAAAATATTTTAATAAAATTTTATTCACAATGTATTTTAGTATTAACATCAAACATTTGCGCAAGCGTAGAAAAAGAACACAGGACGAAGTAGCCTTTGCATTGAAAATGAAACGCTCCACACTTAGCGGCTATGAGAATGAAGTAGCCAAGCCCGGGGTAGAAATATTATTAGCATTTTCGAATTACTATAAGATTTCGGTGGACACATTGCTAAAAGTAGATTTAACAAAACTTCCGGAGAGTCAAATCCGGCAATTGGAAAGAGGCTACGATGTATTTATAAGGGGAACCAAAATACGCATTTTGGCGACTACCGTCAATCGTGATAATGAAGAAAATATTGAATTGGTAAACGAAAAAGCCAAAGCAGGCTACAGCTCCGGCTATTCGGATCCTGAGTATATCCGTGTTTTGCCTACATTTTATTTGCCATTCCTGTCAAAGGACAAAAAATACAGGACATTTCAAATTTCGGGAGATTCGATGCTTCCTATTCCGGACGGGGCTTATGTCACAGGAGAATATGTTCAAAATTGGGAGTTTATTCGCAATGGTCAAGCCTACATCATCCTCACTATTGATGATGGGATTGTATTCAAAAATGTGGAAAACAAGATTAAAGAAAGCGGAGAAATCATTTTGCATTCCTTAAATCCGCTCTATAAACCTTATCATATCGAAACAAGTGCGATTCGTGAAATCTGGAAATTTGTCAATTATATTAGTCCGGAAATTCCTCAACAATCAATAAGTCAAGACGAATTGAAACAAGAGATTATAGAGCTAAAACAACGGGTAGAGAGTATCCAATTGCGCCTAAACTTATAATAAATAAAGGTAGTGCCCGCTAAATAGGGCTTGCTGAAAAACTCTCAAACAGATGAAAAAAGAACGAATTACGTAAATAATAAAATGCACGAAAAATCAGAGTTTTTTCCAAAAAATCTTGCATTTATTTTATTCTTAAAGAGGGTGTTTTTCGTTCCACAGAATCACCTCCCTTTTCTAACTTGTTCAATTCAAAGTATATATGTACATCATCATCTCACAAATTAAAAAATAAAGGAACATATCCGTTTTTTTCAAGAAGAAAGAAAGTATAGAAACAAAACTAAAATCTAAGCATTTGCAAAGGGAGGAATATGGGAAATAAAAAAAGAGTCACCGGATGGTGACTCTTTTTATAAATAAGGATATTGTTTTATTCAAATTATAGTTTGAAAGAAACACCTAAATTGAATCTTCTTGGAAGTCCGAAGAATACTTCTGCGGCGGGAGCTTTGTGAGAAAACATATTCTCTTCACCAAAATAAGCATTATAGCGGCTATTATCAACAGCATCCTGAATATAGGTCATATCCAAAGCATTGAAAACGTGAGCAAAGACACTAACGCCAAATGAAGTTTTCAGAGGCAAGTCATAGCTTAAATGTACGTCAACTACATAATATGCAGGAACTTTCCAAACTTGTGATTTATCTTCCTCATTGGTTCTTCCAAACGGATTGAAATCAGCATAATAATTAGTATAATACCTTAAAACAGGATTAATTCTCAATCCTTTTACCGGACGAACAGTCGCCCAAACTGCAAATTGAGTTTGTGGTGCATCACCAACTTTTAGACCTTTGGTAAAATATCTGGCAGTATCATCAATAGCAACAACACCGGTCGAATCTTGCGCATAAGTTCTGTATGTTCCAGTCACATCTTTTGTATATCTCCAATCTCCAATTGAAGCAGAAGCACCAATTTCAAGCATTTGAATTGGAGCAAATTTAGCTTCAAACTCAACACCTCTATGCAATTGAGTCATTCCCGTCAAGAAAATTGTACCATCAACAATTTCTCCGGCTTCATTCAAGGTGTTTACACCGATACTTCTGGAGCGGTCTGCCCACAAAGTGCTGTAAACACTTAAAGAAGCATGAAGTCTATCATCATCAGATGCATAATTTGTACCAAATTCGAATGAAGTAAATTTCTCATTAACAGGTTTAGATGCGACAACACCGGAACGGTCATCGATTACATTATCAAAGATTGGAGCTTTGGAGATCAAACCAGCGTTAGCAAATAGTTTCAATCCTTCAACCTGAGTTGGCATAAAACTAAATCCTCCTTTCAACTGATAACCAGCCATCCAATCCGTAGCAGCGGCAAGTTCATTATCTGTTCCTTCGGCTTTTTTGAAATGATTTGTATAATTATATTTAATCTGAGAGTAACCATAGGTAGCATATCCTGAAAATAGATCGGTAGTATATTCAGCCTGTCCATAAGCACCTATCCAATCAACAGTATTTGTAAAGTTATATGCAACTTTATCACCTAAAACTTTTTTATGGTCTCCTTCGTCAAATGCATCGGATCTATCAATAAAGAATTCTCCACCAAGCAAATCTCTTACTTCTCTATAATGTTGTATTTCAGCAGTTCTCCAGTCAATTCCAACAGCTGTTTTCAGTTTATCAGTAATATTATATTTTAATTTTGCAATTGCCCCATAAGTGTACTGATTATTTCTACTATTTCTCAAGACTCCAATAGATTGTTTAGGATCTCTTGCAATTGCTTTTTTGTCAACATAGACAGTATCAATATCACTGCTATTGATAGCTACTTGCTCATTCAAATCATACGTCCATGGACCAGGACCGTAATAAAATTTGTGATGTTCGCCACCCAATTCACCATTTCCGTCACGACGATACATTTTTCCATACGTACCGGTACCGCCACCGACACCGCCGGAGTAGTACAAAGTTGTAAACAAAGACATCTTTGAACTGAGTTGAGAATACCAATTAAAGTTTGCTTGTGGCTTATGATAGAAGTTTTCGCGTGTGTTTATAAAATCATTTCCTTTTCTTGAAGCACTTCTTGACCCTAACCATTGTTCACCTTCGTATGAACTATTCACTGGTGCCCAATTCTGATTAAAATTTCTACCGGCATAACGGAATGAATTTAAATAATCATCAACAACAGAATCTTCATATCCTTCACTTTTGAGAAGATTTCTGGCATAAACACTATCATAAACAGCCATATTTTGTCTATACAAATTTTGTCCGTGTCTTTGAGGTGCTCCAACCAAATAGAACTCAAATCTATTATCTTTATTTAAATTATAACTTGCTGCAGCATAATAAGCCCAAGCATCAGTCCAAGTAGCATCCACGATACCGGTTCCAACTTTTCTAACTAAAGCTACAGAAGCGGCAAATTTTTCATTGATAAGACCTGTATTTGCAATAAAGGAGGCTTTCATAAAATTTCCACTACCATATTCAAATTTTGCTTTTCCACCTTGTTTTGCTTTGGCAGGACTAGTCAAAATATTTAAAGTACCACCAATGGAAGGAGTAGCCAAATTTACGGCACTCAAACCTCTTTGCAACTGAATAGAAGAAGCAGCATCAGAAATACCATCCCAATTTGACCAATAAACCCATCCGTTTTCCATATCATTGACAGGAACACCATTGATCATAACAGCAACATTTCTTTGGTTAAAACCACGTACATTAATACGAGCATCTCCCGAACCTCCACCTTGCGGTGTAGCATAAACCGAAGGAGTAACATTCATCACCAAAGGGATGTCCCGAGAACCTAATTGTTCTTCAATTTGCTTTTGTTCAATATTAGAAAAAGCAACAGGTGTTTCACGTTCCTTGGCACGGTCAGCTGAAATTTTTACACCCTGCAACATACTGGATGTTGCTTTTAGAAAAATGTTTCCTAAATCATTAGTACTACCATTCGCAACAGTAACAGACATTTTCTTTGACTCATACCCAACATAAGAAACTTCTATTGAATGCGTTCCCGCTTTCAACTTCAATTCAAAATTACCATCAAAATCCGTAGCAACTCCGTTGGTTGTACCTTCCACTTTTACAGTGGCTCCAATCAAACCATCGCGATAATCAGCATCTCTGACGGTTCCCTTAATGCTTTGTGCCATCAGGCTTTGTCCAAACAAGCCTATTGCAACAAGCATCATCATACTAAGTAGTAATCTCTTCATAATCATAAATTTAATTCATAAATAAATACTATTTCTCAATTTTATTTCTGCCTGCAATACTATAAAGAATTTTAAAAGCAAAAAGAATATTTTTATATTATTCTAAAAAAAATATTAACATTTATTAAATAAGTCCCGTCTGGCACAGCATATCTGCCTGTCTATCAGCAATATCAATTGAAATAAAAAATATCATTTATTATTTTTTTTCGATCACATTAAAAAAGAGCCGGACGACTTCCGACTCTTTCCTAACATTCTCTTCACAAAATGTCATCAGGGGAGTCTGCTGAAAGACTCTCAAAACACGTGAAAAAAAATGAATTACGCAAAAACATCAATAATAAAAAGCAAAAAACACCAGCGTTTTTTCCAAAAAGTCATGCATATATTTTATTTTCAAAGATCGTGTTTTCGTTCCACAGAAGCAGACCCTATCATAATAGTATTAATTGTATTCTAAAATTCAAATATCTTTTCCCAATTGTAGGGTCTGGGGTTGGTACACATCACAGGGATTTGTGCTTTATTGAAAACAATCTCTTCATCGTATCTGCCAAAGATAAAATCCTTCACTCCTTCTTTTGGCTTAGTCATTATCATAATCAAGTCGGCATCGACAGAGGCAGCGACTTCCAATGTTTCTGCTGTGAAGTCGGATTT
>CAZLTF010000142.1:0-4058 GCA_964562195.1 uncultured Bacteroidales bacterium
TTTGCATTTTATTATTGATATTGTTACATAATTCATTCTTTTTCAACTATTTGATATTCTTTTTGACAGTCTCCAAGCAAATTGCAATGCAAGACAATAACTCAAGAATACCACAGAGGCACAGCAAAAGATGAATAACAAATGGAGAAAACGAAATTAGTTACAAAAGCGCAGATTTAAATCCTGGCAATCACCGTTCTGTTGCCGGTCACTTGCTGTCCCAACTCGACTTTTATATCCGCATCCAATGGCAAAAAGAAATCAAAACGCGACCCGAATTTGATAATCCCCATTTCTTCGCCTTGCGTGGTTTGTTTTCCTTCCCACACATAATCCACGATACGCCGCGCAACAGTTCCGGCAATCTGCCTAAATAATATTTCAACGCCATTTTCATTTTTAACGACCGTTGTGCTTCGTTCATTCAAGATAGAGGATTTGGGACGGGAAGCGATAAAATTCTTTCCGGGATGGTATTTATAATAGGAAATCACTCCGCCCATCGGTATCCAATTGACGTGAATGTCAAGCGGAGACATAAAGACAGATACTTGCATTCGTTTATCTTTAAAATACTCATCTTCTATGACTTCCTCTATCACAACCACTTTGCCGTCGGCTCCACTCAACACATTGTAGGGACTAGGATTGTCCACAGGTCGCAAAGGATCTCTAAAAAAACGAACTACAAAAAACCATAAACCGAGAAAAATTACCAGCAAAGGATACAATAACCAATCCAAGACGGAAAAAAAATAATACAGCCCCCCCCATATTGTTGCCAAGATAAAAAATGAGGCAAATATCAACACATATCCTTCTTTATGAATTTTATAACTCATATTATAAAAGTTTCAAATATAAATAAATGAATGGTGATGCCATCAACACACTATCCAATCGATCCAAAATTCCACCATGCCCGGGCATAATATCACCCGAATCTTTTACCCCTACGTTTCTTTTCAACATAGATTCAAAAAGATCCCCAAAAGTACCAAAAAAAACAATAATAACAGCAAAAATAATCCATTGAAACAAATCGAGTACTTCAAAATAGTTTGCAAACACGATTGAGACTACTATTGTAAACAGCAAACCGCCCAAGCTTCCTTCTATTGTCTTCTTGGGAGAAATATGTTTTGCCAACTTATGTTTTCCTATCAACGAACCTGTCAGATATGCAAAAGTATCATTGGTCCATATAAATAAAAAAAAGGCAAATAATAGACTTCGCTGAGGAATTTGAGGATAATCACCGGGATAAAACAAATAATTTACCAAACCCAAAGGCAAGACAATGTAAAGTATGGAAAAAAACTGAGATGCGACCGACTCAAATACATTCTTTGAATGACAAAACAATTCCCTTACCGGAATAAGAAAGAGCAATCCGATGGAAATCCACAATAAATCAGACGAAAGATAATGCAAGGAATGCATATAAAGCAAAATACTTATTGACATTCCTATCACAATGGAAAACAGCTTTGATTTTTTTTCATTTTCAAAAGAAATCAAATTTGATATTTCCTTTAAAGACAAATATGCAAACAACAACAATACAACACCCAGCGTCATCGGTCCCCATAAAATTCCAAGAAGGATCACCAGCGCATACACAAAACCGGACGCAGAACGTATCAATAATGTTTTCAACTGCATATCAATATCATATATTATTTACAAATTTCATTTTTTCATAATCGTAAATAAGAAGATGCCCTTCACGACAGATAAGGCAAACTCAAAGCTTTACAAATCCTGATGTTTGTCCAAAACAGCTTTTGCGGCTTCATAATCGGAAAGTGCCACATACACATGAATTTCTCCCATCAATAATGCAGATCCTTTCTGATTAATGGCATAGCTTTCGATGCCGTTTTCTGCCAACAACTCCCTGAATATATTTGCCTGATATTCTTTGGATGCCGAAAATACTCTTTTTAAATCTTCCATAATAATATTGTTTATGTGTATATCATACTTACTTTGCCATCACAAAAACGATTAATTCTTTGGGACCGTGAGCGCCCATCACTAATGTTTTTTCAATATCAGCAGTCCTGCTCGGACCGGTGATCATCGTGACTTCCGAAGGGAAATCAACGGCATATTTTTTTCTCAATAAGGTGATTGCTTCCCCGATGGTCATCACGACTTGATTGGCTTTAGCTATCACAATATGAATTTCCGGATAAGCATGCATCATACGTCCCGGACCGGACCACGACGAAATCATCACACTCCCCAATCTGCCAATCAGATATTCACAAGAGGTGATTCCCACCTTTGTATCTACGGGTGCAAGATTGGAGGCTTGAAACAATAAGTCTTCTTCTTGAAAAAATGCTCCCAATTCATGACTCTGGACAAGAGGATTGTACCACTCATTATCATC
This sequence comes from uncultured Bacteroidales bacterium, assembly GCA_964562195.1. GTDB lineage: Bacteria > Bacteroidota > Bacteroidia > Bacteroidales > S143-32 > S143-32. Next base: position 2,402 of record CAZLTF010000142.1, read on the forward strand.
CAGCAATGCAGAAAGCTTTATCGACATGTCTTTTTCGTCCATACAATAAACAAACTTCCCTCCTACCTTAATAAGTTCCTCTGCAAAGCTCACGAGTGCATTATCCTTCGAGACAGCAAATACCTCCGAATCAAAATCCAAGCTACTAAAATCACGTTCATACTCCTTATAAGAAGCTTCCCGCACTTTGCGCAATACAATTTCCTTGTTTGTGATCGTAGCTTTCATTACCGTATCAATTCTCCTTCTTTAATTCATTTTCTTCTTGCCGGGGAGCATCCTCTTTGGATGAGCTGCTTCCGTTTTTTTTGATTGCATCCATTTCTTTTTTTGCATTCTCTTCCTCCCATTTCAACTTATCGGCAAACGGACGAGGTCCCAAAATACGTTCGACATCATCTGTCAAGATAACTTCTTTTTCCAATAGATACTCGGCGAGTTCCTTTATTTTCTCTGTATTTTCCTTGATTATTTCAATCGCTCTTTGATAAGCGCTCTCGATCAACTTTTTGATTTCGTCATCAATAATCTCGGCAGTTTTTTCGCTGTAAGGTTTTTGGAAGCTATATTCTTGCTGTCCCGAAGAATCAAAATAGGATACATTTCCGATTTTTTCATTCAATCCGTAGAAGACCACCATCGTATAAGCTTGTTTACTTGCTTTTTCCAAATCATTGAGTGCTCCTGTTGATACTTTTCCGAAGTTTACTTCTTCGGAAGCCCTACCTGCCATCGTGGAAGTAAGTTCATCAAACATTTGTTCGAAAGTAGTGAGCTGTCTTTCCTGTGGTAAATACCAAGCGGCACCGAGAGATTGCCCGCGAGGGACGATAGTGACTTTGACCAGTGGATGTGCGTGTTTGGTCATCCAACTAACGGCAGCATGTCCTGCTTCGTGATAAGCAATCACTTTTTTCTCCACTGGAGAAATGATTTTATTTTTCTTTTCCAATCCTCCGACAATCCGGTCAATGGCGTCCGAGAAACTCTGTTTATCAATTGTTTTTTTATTTGAACGTGCTGCGATCAGAGCCGCTTCGTTGCACACATTGGCAATATCTGCACCCGAAAATCCCGGCGTATGTTTTGCCAACGTATCCACACTTACCGTATTTTTGTCAATACTAAGTCCTTTCATATGCACCTTGAATATTGCAAATCTTTCGGTCAAATCCGGCAGGTCAACATGAATCTGACGATCAAAACGTCCGGCTCTAAGCAGTGCTTTATCAAGAATCTCAACACGATTGGTAGCTGCCAAAATAATGACTCCGTTATTATCTTCAAACCCATCCATTTCCGTAAGCAGCTGATTCAATGTATTTTCTCTTTCGTCATTACCACCGCTCATCACATTTTTTCCTCTTGTTCTTCCGATAGCATCTATCTCATCGATAAATACGATACAAGGTGATTTTTCTTTTGCTTGTTTGAAAAGATCCCGCACCCTCGATGCGCCTACCCCGACAAACATTTCTACAAAATCCGAGCCGGAGATAGAGAAAAAAGGCACCTGTGCCTCGCCGGCTACTGCTTTTGCCAAGAGTGTTTTGCCGGTACCCGGAGGACCCACCAACAAAGCCCCTTTGGGAATTTTCCCGCCCAAACGGGTATATTTGTCTGGCTGTTTCAAAAAGTCAACAATCTCCATCACTTC
>CAZLTF010000143.1:0-2304 GCA_964562195.1 uncultured Bacteroidales bacterium
GCTTGGGAGTAAGATTTAGTTTGCAGCTTCGCAAGGTGAACAATCTGCGAAACAAGTCAAGGAGTGTTCGAAGCATTTTCCCATTGGGATAGGGACCGAAATATTCAGAACCGTCTTGTATGAGATGCCGTGTGCTGACGACGCGTGGAAATGCCTCGTTTTTGATACAAATCCAAGGATAAGTTTTGTCATCCTTCAACATTACGTTGTAACGGGGTTGATATTTCTTAATAAGATTGTTTTCGAGTAGCAATGCATCAAGTTCCGTATCTACTACGATATGTTGAATGTCCCTTATTTTGTCAATCATGATGCGTAGTTTTCCGTCTTTTTCTCCTCTGAAATAGGAAAGAACACGTTTGCGAAGGTATTTGGCTTTACCTATATAGATGATTTTCCGGTTTTGATCCGAAAATTGATAGACACCCGGTTTCAATGGAAGGTGTTTGGCAATTGTTTTCAGATAATCTATCTTATTATTCATATCGCAAAATTATATAAAATAAATAGTTGATAAATTCATTTATTAACTATTTTTGCAGCCTCAAAAAAAATGAAATATGAAGAATTTTAGTTTAGTGTTGTTGACAGTCGTGGTTTTTGTTTTGAGTTCTTGTCAACCGAAAGAGAAAACAGCTCCGGCTACCAAACAGTCTGTATCACAAGAAGTGAGTACAACAAATATGGCAAGTGGATTGAAGATTGCTTTTGTCAATACGGATAGTTTTATGGAACGCTATTTTTATGTGCAAATTTTGAAAAAAGACCTGGAAGACGAGACCAACGCCAAGATGGCAACTCTGCAAAAGAAACAAAAATCCTATGAAAAAGATGCAGCCTATTTTCAAAAACAATTGGATGCCGGCAGTATTTCGGAAGCAAATGCTCAGCCTATCTATCAAAAATTGATGGAAAGACAACAGAAATTGTATGAATTGAATCAAACTTATTCAAATCAACTTTCACAAAAAGAGGCTGTTATGAATGGTAGAATAGCCGATTCGCTTCAAAACTTTATTAATATCTTGAATCGTGACAATCAATATGATTTGATTTTGACAAAAAATATGATGACCAATATTCTGTATGCAAATCCTGCATTTGACATTACCGATACGGTCATCAATGGATTGAATGCCAGATACCACGAGGAAGAAAAGAAATAAAATCTCATGCGAAGGCTTCTTTTTCTTGCATTTGCAATACTGCTATTGATGCTCCGCTGTACGGACAATCTTAGCAGGAGAGTAGATCGCAATGTCGCTGTGATAGCCGAAGATACGATGATAAATGTGCTCGTAGATATGGCGTTGATGGAGGCTTATCTCAAGGTATCGACGATGTCTCCGAAGAAAAAAAATGAGAAATCAACCGCTTTGTATTTAGGAATCTTTGAAAAATACCGGATCAATCGTCAAAGATTGGATTCAACCTTTGCTTATTACCGTGATCATCTTGATGAAATGCGAGAAGTATATGATCAAGTAGAAAAAAAACTCAAAATACTTCAAGAATCATATCATCCGGAGCCGGACAGTGTAGAAGTTCAAAAATAGATGAGGAGAGAGGTGTGGCAAATAATCATTTCAACGAATTAACATTTTTTCTAATACATTATTTGTCGAAACGATAAAAAATATAGATTTTTGCAAAAAATTATAAATATATGTTAGCATTCATTCTTTTATTCCCTGCATTTTTTACGATAGTAGCCATATTTGCATTCAAAATCTTTGAAGATGCCGGTTATCCTGCGTGGTCGGCATTCATTCCATATTACAATCTCTATGTTTGGATCAAAATTATCGGAAAACCCTTGTGGTGGCTGTTGATGTTGTTGATACCGTTTTTGAATGTATTTATTGTTTTATTGATGATAACCGAGATTATCAAGGGATACGGCAAATATGAAAGTTGGCAGCAAGGAGCCGCCCTGCTTCTTCCGTTTTACTTTTTACCGAAGTGGGGGATGGACAAGAATTTGGAATTCAGTCAAGAAAATATTCATAAGAAAATCATTAAAAGTAAATCGAGAGAGTGGACGGATTCGATTATTTTTGCGGTTGTGGCCGCTATGATTATACGAACATTTATGCTTGAAGCCTATACAATCCCGACGGCTTCAATGGAAAAAGAGATGTTGCGTGGCGATTATTTGTTTGTCAACAAAATGATATACGGTGCAAAATTGCCGGTGACACCTTTGTCTTTTCCATTTGTACATCATACGATGCCCTTGATGCCAAATACAAAGTCTTTTGTGGAATGGATAAAATTGCCATATTATCGTTTTCCCGGACTTTC
>CAZLTF010000144.1:0-8014 GCA_964562195.1 uncultured Bacteroidales bacterium
AAAAATAGTTTTTGATTTCAAAAATAGTTGTAATTTTGTGGTAATAAAAATATGTACGTATGAATTATCCTGATGATATAAAATATTCAAAAGACCACGAATGGGTGAGAGTGGAGGGAGAGATAGCCTATGTAGGTATCACTGATTTTGCCCAAAGTGAATTGGGAGACATTGTTTTCGTAGAAGTGGAAACACTTGGAGATGAACTCAATGAAGGAGAAGTCTTCGGAACTATAGAAGCCGTGAAAACAGTCTCCGATCTGATGCTTCCGTTTGGAGGTGAAATATTGGAGTTTAATGAAGGACTTGAAGACCAACCCGAATTGGTTAATTCCGACCCTTACGGAGATGGATGGATTGTCAAAGTGAAAATCGGTGATGCTTCCGAAATCGAAAAATTAATGAATGCCGCTGCCTATCAATCTATGGTAGAAGCATCGTAAATGATAACAAAAAATAGTCAATCATTATGAGAGATATGAAAAAAACCGCAAAGGCGGATTTAGAAAGCAAAAGAGCGTTATTTATTGAAATTGGTTTGGCTTTGGCTTTGCTTTTTGTGATTCTCGCTTTTGAGATGAAGAGTTACGATAAGAATACAATTGACTTGGCACAACGTCAGGTAGAAAATGTCGAAGAAGAGATAGCTCAGATCACAGAGCAAAATCAACCACCACCACCGCCTCCACCCCCCCAACAACAAACCACGATTATTGAAATCGTTGATGATGATGTAGAGGTAGAAGAAGACTTGGAAATCGATGTGGAAGCGGACGAAGAGACTGAAGCGGAAGAGTACGTACCACCCGTAGAAGAAGAGGAAGAAGAAGAAGATAATCAGATTTTTACGGTAGTAGAAGACAATCCTGAGTTCAAAGGAGGACAAGCTGCGTTGATGAAATTCTTAGCAAAAAATATTACCTATCCTCAAATGGCTAAAGAAACAGGCATTCAAGGAACGGTGTACGTTCGTTTTGTCGTAGAAAAAGACGGGCATGTCTCACAAGTGAAAATTGCCCGGGGTATCGGCGGCGGATGTGATGAAGAGGCAATGCGCGTTGTGAAAATGATGCCCAAGTGGAAAGCAGGACGCCAGCGTGGTAAAGCGGTGCGTGTGAATTTTACGCTTCCGGTTAAGTTTGTATTGAAATAATTTTCATATTGTAACGATAGAAGCCCTTTCATATTGATTGGGCTTTTTTTTATTCCCGTTTTTGGGGGGATGCCTCTGTTGTCCCAAGCACTATGAAAAACGGGAGTTTCGTACCGGACACTATATAATGACCGTCAAAAAAAACTCCCAAACATCAGAAAGAGAATGAATTATCTAAAATATCAATAATGAGTCCACTCAATAAGCAAGTTTTCGTTACACGGAAGCACCTCTTTTTGTTAATTTGTCCAATTAGTATTCATACACATCATCATTTCACAAAATAATACGTGAAGGCATTTATGTGATTTGAGCAGCCCCTATGTATCGTTAGATTTGCAATCCGATTTTGCTTGCCGAAAGCGAATCTTTTAATATTACGGATTATGCATTGCTATTATTTGTAAATTTGCAGCATATATTTTTTGTATTTTGAAAGCATATTGGAGAAAACATATTTTAGATTTTCGATTTATTGCACGTACATCACGCAATGAAATGCGGACAAAGGAGACTTGGATTTTGTATGTAGAGAATGAGTTGGGGCAAGTGGGACTGGGTGAGTGTAGTATGTTACGTGGTTTGAGTCCCGATGATCCGGCATCCTTCGAACAAAAATTGGAAATACTATGCAGGCAAATCAACAGTGGTGAAAAGGTAGATTCATTCTTGGATTATCCGGCAATTCGTATGGGCTATGAGATGGCAATGCTTGATCTGAAAAATGGTGGAAAACAACTGTATTTTCCCTCGGATTTTACCGGAAATAAGCGTGGTATTTTAATAAACGGCTTGATTTGGATGGCAGATTACGACTCAATGTTAATGCAAATACAGCAAAAGATTGAGGCGGGTTATCAAGTCATTAAATTGAAGATTGGAGCTTTGGATTTTCAGCAGGAGCTGAGATTAATAGCCGGAATTCGTCAACAGTATTCCAAAGATGAAATTCAGATTTGTGTGGATGCCAATGGAGCTTTTGTGCCGCAAGAAGCCTTGTCCAAGTTAGAGCGGCTGGCGGCTTATGATTTGCATTCAATCGAACAGCCAATCCGGGCGGGACAATGGAAGGAAATGGCTTCTCTCTGTAAACACTCGCCGCTTCCGGTTGCTCTGGACGAAGAGTTGATAGGTATTTATTCAAACGAAACAAGGCATGCACTTCTGGAGACAATTAATCCCCGCTATATTATCCTGAAACCTTCACTGTTGGGTGGATTTGCTGCTTCTGAGGAATGGATTGAAATAGCGGGTGAGACAAACACCGGTTGGTGGATAACATCACTGCTGGAGTCTAATATCGGACTGAATGCCATCGCACAATGGGCGGCAAGATTACCTCTGAATTCTCATCAAGGCTTGGGAACCGGACAATTGTATCATAACAATTTTGATTCTCCTCTATATGTGGAAAATGGGAAATTGTATTATCACAATGATGTAATACGGGATTGAAATGAAATATGTGCTCACAGACCGAAAACAAAATGAAAGATACCTCAATATTTATTTCTATAAGGTGTCGATAGAGTAAAAGAATGCAAAAATCGGAATTGTTTTTGAAGACTGTAAATTGTTATTATGAAGAATCACTTATTGATAGTAAATGCAAAGATTGTTTTGGAAACCGGATTGTTTGAAGGTAGTATTCTGGTAAACCACGGACTTATCGAAAATATTTTCTCGAAAAATAGAGTTTTGCCGGAAGCAGATATCATAATTGATGCACAAGGTAAATTTGTTTTTCCGGGAGCCATAGATCCTCATGTACATTTGAATCTAAAAACTCCAATGGGGACTTCGTCGGATGATTTTTATTCGGGTAGCAAGGCAGCTTTGCGGGGAGGAACAACTACACTCATTGATTTTATCACACCTGCAAGGGGAGAATCTTTGTTGGATGCTATCCGGAAACGAAAAGCCGAGGCTGCAGACTGCCTCGTCGATTATACTTTCCACCTTTCACCTGTGGAATGGTCGAAAAATACTGCAATGGAAATAATTCAAGCTATTCATAGTGAGCATATTGTGTCTTTCAAAGTCTATATGGCATACAAAAATAGTATAGGCTTGGAAAAAAACGAACTGGAATTGGTGTTGCGAACTGTCGGTAAATATGGTGGTATTGTTTTGGTGCATGCGGAGATGGGTGATGAAATTGAGGAGAATGTACGACTTTTTGTGTCAAAAGGCTTGACCTCACCCGAATATCACGCTCGTTCGCGTCCCCCGCAAACCGAATCGGAAGCGGTCTCTTGGGTGGTCAATGCCGCAATGGAGCATAAATGCCCTCTATATGTGGTACATACTTCCTGCGGATCTTCTATTTCTGCTGTGCAGGAAATGATCAAATCGTATAAGAAAAGCCCTGTATATTTTGAAACTTGTCCGCAATATCTGCTTTTTAATGATGAGGTATATCAATCTCCAATTCAGAACGCTTTGCCTTTCGTGATAAGCCCTCCTATTCGTCCCGAGAAGGAACGTATGCTGTTGAAAAGTCATTTGTTGAATGCTAATATTCATAGCATTGGAACAGATCATTGTCCTTTTACACGAAGTGAAAAAATAAAATATCAACATGATTTTACAAAAATCCCCAATGGTGTCGGCGGTATTGAATTTCGTTTGCCGGTAATCTATAATGAGTTGGTAGTGAAAGAAGGTATGAGTGTCTTGAAATTTGTGAAGCTCGTAGCTACCAATCCTGCGAAAATATTTGGACTTTACCCCCAAAAAGGTGTAATCCGAAAAGGAAGTGATGCAGATTTGATTATTTGGGATGAGAATGCTGATTTTGGGTTTGATACGAAATCCCAATGGCAACAAACGGATATCAATATTTACGATGGATATCATGCCAAAGGAAAACCCGTGATAGTGATACGGAAAGGCGAAATTGTAGTCCGTGAGGATGTGTTGGTGAAGCAAACAAAAGGTGAATTCTTGGATAGAAAACCAATTGGGAAGTCAGGGATATAATTTTTATTTGTTTTATGATACCTTTGGGCATTGTTTTCGTGATGAGTGATTTCTGCTTAACAATCCCCCCGTAGGCTTGAAAAGGAGATGGATTGTTATCCGCCAATAGTAAACAAATAAATAGGGTGTATGTTTGGTATAAACAGATGTTTCAAATAAGTGAAGTGCTATGATGAAGCTTGCAATTGTAGGAGGAGGAGCTGCCGGTTTTTTTGCGGCTATTTCCGTACGCGAAAATTTCCCAAATTCGGAAGTTACGATATTTGAGAAAAATGCAAAAGTACTCCGTAAAGTTGCCGTCAGCGGAGGTGGAAGGTGCAACCTCACCAATGCGCAAGGACGTGGATTTGCAAAGGCTTACCCGAGAGGTGAAAAATTGCTGAAAAAAGCCTTTCGTGTTTTTGATTTCCAGAATACGATGGACTGGTTTGAGAGGAGGGGAGTGCCTCTGTTTGTGCAAAATGATTATTGCGTATTTCCTGCATCGCAGGATTCGCATACTATTATTGATTGTTTGATACGGGAGGCGGAGGCTTTGTCTGTGAAGGTGAAGCCCAACACAAAAATCATACAAATCAATCCTCAAAATCAAAAAATCGAATTGCTATTTGATAACGAAACAAAAGAAACTTTTGACAAGGTTATTGTCACAACCGGTGGTTCGCCGAAAGCGGAAGGTTTGCAATGGTTGGAAAGATTGAATCACAAAATCGAGTCGCCCGTCCCATCGCTTTTTACCTTCAATATGCCCGGAGAGGATATTCGTACCTTGATGGGGGTAGTCGTGGAGGATGTTTTGGTGAAAATACAAGGAACAAAAATAAAATCAGAAGGTACATTGCTTATCACCCATTGGGGAATGAGCGGTCCGGCCATACTCAAATTGTCTTCTTTTGGTGCAAGGGTTTTGTCCTCAATGGATTATGAATTTCATGTCTCGGTCAATTGGGTAAATTGTCCCAAAGGAAATGAGGTGGAAAAAGAAATTGAAAAAATTATCCGTGAATATCCCAACAAGAAATTGGCTAATTATCGTCCCTACTCTTTGCCCAAACGCTTATGGCTGTTTTTACTCCGTAAAGTGGATTTGTCACACGATAAATTATGGCAGGAGGTAGGAAAAAAGGGAGTAAACAAGTTGGTGAACATTTTGATAAATGATGTTTATACGGTTTCCGGAAAAACAAATTTTAAAGAGGAATTTGTTACTTGTGGAGGGCTAAGTCTATCGAGTATTGATATGGAGACCTTAGAGAGTAAACATTGTCAAAATTTGTTTTTTGCAGGAGAAGTGCTTGATATTGACGGGGTTACGGGTGGTTATAATCTCCAGGCAGCTTGGACTACGGCTTTTGTTGCTGCAAAATTGGGCGTTAAATAGGGGGCTGCCGAAAATCACGGAAGTGCCTTCATTTTTCTAATTTGCTTGCCTTTTTGACTGAACTCATTACTGATATTATTGTGTAATTCATTCTCTATCATCTGTTTGAGAGTTTTTCGGCAGACCCTAATTATATGAAATCAAACATCCCTCTCAATCGATAATCTGCTTCATCCCTCTACTTTATCATAGGGAATTTTGGAAACAGATAGTTGTCATTTATTTTGCCAAAACACACAAATAAAAAGGAGAATGGAGATTCTGTCGATAGTCAATGAAAAACGAAAAAATACAAAGAATTTTACAATTCATTTTTTTAGTACTTTTACATCGCAAAAAGTTGTACTATGGTGATTCGATTTAAGCTTAATAATAAGGAATTGGTATATACGGGTGATGGCGAACAAGATTTGCTGCATTATTTGCGTTTGGAACAGGGCATCACTTCGATCAAAGACGGCTGTTCGGGAGAGGGGACTTGTGGTGCTTGTACCGTTGAGATAGACGGGAAAGCCAAGCTCTCTTGTCGTACAAAATTGAAGTCTTTGGAGGGCAAAAATGTCATTACTCCGGATGGTTTGAGTACACGATTTAGAGATACTTTCAGCAAGAGTTTTGCTGCAAAAGGTGCGGTGCAATGCGGTTTCTGTTCTCCCGGATTTATTATGCGGTCCAAAGTTCTCTATGATCAAAATCCGGAAGCTACGCGTGAGGAGATTACGAAAGCTATCAATGCAAACCTCTGTCGTTGTACAGGTTATGTGAAAATTATTGATTCGATAGAATATGCTTTTGAACATTTGAGGGAGAACAAAAGTGTAGAGATGGCAGATATTCCGGCGACTATCGGTAGCCGCTATCCCAAATATCAGGCTGTCGAGACCGCCATCGGAGATCGCCCTTTTGCGGATGATATGACCGTAGAAGGTATGCTTTACGGAGCTTTGAAATTTTCGGATTATCCGCGTGCCAAAGTCTTACGTATCGATTACGGCGATGCCGAAAAAGTTGAAGGAGTGATACGAATATTTACGGCTCGCGATATTCCGGGTGACCGGATGATTGGTTTGATCGAACAAGATTGGCCTTTGATGGTCGATGAAGGAGAAGTAACACATTGTATTTCCGATGTTTTGGTTGGAATCGTCGCCAGGACCGAAGCTATTGCCCGTCAAGCCATTGAACTAATCAGAGTCGAGTATGAAGTCTTGCCTGCTCTCACAGATATGCACGAAGCGGTCAAAAGCAATGCTATTCGCGTGCATGCCGGACGTTCCAATGTTTTGGAAGTCAGCTCTATAAAAGTCGGAGATGTAGAGAAAGCACTGAACGGAGCAAAATATGTCGTGAGCGGTGAGTTTACAACTCAACGTATTGAGCATGCTTTTTTGGAAACGGAAACGGCTATTGCATTGCCCCAAAATGGCGGTGTCAAACTCTATAGTCAAGGACAAGGAATTTATGTTGATCAAAAACAAGTGGCGAAAATCTTAAATTTGCCTCTTGAGGATGTTGAAGTTGTGCAAGTTCAAAATGGAGGAGGCTTTGGTGGCAAAGAGGATATGACTGTACAAGGACATGTTTCACTTTTTGCTTATCTTCTGCAAAAGCCTGTAAAGCTGCATTTTACAAGACAAGAATCTTTGCGAATGCATCCCAAAAGGCATCCTGTATGGATGAAAATGACTCTTGCCGCCGACGAAAATGGGATGTTGGTCGCTCTCAAATTGGACTCAATCGGAGATACCGGAGCTTATGCTTCAGTCGGTACAAAGGTGATGGAACGAGTGATAGGACATGCGAGTGGAGGCTACTATATTCCCAATACCGACCTGATTGCTACTACGGTTTATACCAATAATATTCCCAATGGCGCAATGCGTGGCTTCGGGGTACCGCAAGTTGTATTTGCCGTCGAAAGTTTGTTGGATGAGATTTGTCATCAGGGAAAATTTGATCGATGGAAGATTCGTTACGATAATGCTCTTGAGAATGGCAGCAAGACCGCAACCGGACAAGTGCTGGAGACGGGTGTCGGATTGAAAGAGACTTTGCTGGCGGTGAAAGATCAATTTTACGCCGCCCAATACGCTGGTCTTGCCACAGGCATAAAAAATACGGGAGTAGGAAACGGAATGATCGATGATAGCGAAGTGAAGATTACTATCCTTGCCGCCGACAGGCTGCTTATCGAACACGGCTGGACGGAGATGGGGCAAGGAGTACATACGATGGCGATTCAGACCCTGGTGGAGGAGACCGGATTGCCGGCGAAGATTATGGAGGTGAAAACCGAAACCGGCTCTGGCCTGCCTACCGGAATGACAACCTCTTCACGTGCCACCGCTTTAGTCGCTAATGCTATTATTCAGGCTGCCCGTCTTTTGAAAAATGACTTGCAAAATAACAGTTTGGAAGCTCTTCAAGGAAGGGTATATCGCGGAAAATTTGCGTTCACAGATTCTACCAAGCCCGGTGATGAAGTCGAGAAACCGCTT
>CAZLTF010000145.1:0-5024 GCA_964562195.1 uncultured Bacteroidales bacterium
ACAATTCGCATATCGCCTATATTATTTTGATTCCGATGTATCTTACGATTCTTTGGTATTCCATCAAAGGATATAAAATGGAACACTGGCGCAATTAACAATAAGTTTGTGATGACACCTTAGAAGATAATAAAACATGAAAAATATCAATAATAAAATGTAAAAAAAGCCACCCGTTGAATCCCGCATAGTGAAAGATTCCGGACGGCTTTCAAAAAAACTATGTTTATTATTCTATTTTATTACTTTTATTTCCTCTACTTGCAAGATTCTTTTGCTTTCCACATCAAAGATAAAAGCAACGGCATTACAATTTGAGGCATTCCATTCCTCGTTGAGAGTCAACGAAAGGTTTTTTGATATTTCTTGATCTGTGACGAAAGTATCACCGAGTTCGTTGCCCCAAGTTCCATTCATTGAGCCGCGCAATACGTGCATATGATGATAATCTTCGATAACGGGTGTTTCCCCGATTGTAGGATCATTATTTTTTTGCGGAGCAATAATATCATTTTCGGTAATAAACACGCAGTAGCGAAGGCTTGCAGAATATTCGCCCCAAGATTTTATTTTCATATTAAGGTTGAGGAGTCTTGTGAGGGTGTCATAGGTGGGAGTGAGAAGTATAGCAAATTCCGGTTCCAGAGCCATCTCTTCGGCTATTTCTCCGGTCCAAGCAGAGCTTATGGATGGAATTGAATTATTGCGATTGATCAGCCCCATAGGATTGAAGGGATTATTGTATTCGGCAAAGATTTCATCTCCTACGCTACACGTGAAGTCTTCGGGAAATTCTCCTTCAGTCACGGCTTGATATCCTGCGTGGATGCTAATAATACTGAGTTTCCCTCCATATTGCTCTGCCAATTCTTTTGCCAATTCGTGGGCGGAAGGGCAATTTACGCAGAGGTGTCCTGTAAATTCTTCCAATAGTACTTTTTTTACTTTTACAAATACGGAAGTATCACTTTGGCTGGTATCTCCCGGATTGGGAGTCGGGTCTTCGTTTTGCCGGACATAGGGTGCATCTATTTTATCGCAAGCAGCCAGAAGCAACAAGCCTGTCAAAACTATGTATAGTACTCTTTTCATTTTACTTTCGTTTTATCTGTTTATGAATTTAGAAACTACTCATAATGGTGATCGTAAGTCCGCTGGTCTGAGGCACATACCTGCATATTCCACCTACACAGGTGATTCCATCCCGCTGCAAGCCGTAAGCTATTTGAAATTTGGTAGAATGTTTTGTGTAACCCAATGCAGCTTGATAGAAATGTTTTTGATTTGTGACATTCCATTCATCTTTGATCATAAAAAACCATTTGGGAGCAATGGTATATTCAAAAAGTGCGGCAATCCAGTCGCCTTTGTCTTGACTCATTTTTAGGTATTGAAACTCGCCTCGAAGGGCATTTTTTCTAGTAAATTTGTAGGTGATATCTGCGGTAAAAATTTGAATATAATACATATCTTTGCCGTCGGCAATCTCTTCCCGTACCACATCATTATTGTAAGTCAGATAGGTGTAGGCGAAAATGGTATTCCATTTTTTATTCCATTTTTTATGAATTTCGACATTCACATCTTCAAAGAATAAGTTGTCGCCCGGAATAAAAAAACGGGATTTGTATCCCAAAGTACCCGGACTACCGATGGGTGTCGTATCGTTCAACTGCTGTTTGTCGATAGAGGTGATATGCGAATAATTAAACTCTACATTGGTGCCATATCTTCCACCGAGAAGAGACTTTTTGGGGATTGTAAAAATCAATTTCCCACTAAGAGTAAACTCGCCATTGAGCTGTGTGGCATAGGGATACATCGCTTCAAGACCATAGGTGTGAGTCTTGGTAAAAGGCGGTTGAAAACCAATATCCATTCCTGCCCCAAGGAAACTTCTATCCGATTTAAATCCCATATTGTCAAGATATTTTCCTGAGAATGTTAAGCCGATGCCTTTTTGGGAATAGGAGGCACTTACAAAAGCTGCTTGTCCTTCTTTGAAAATATTATGATTGTATGCTGTCGGGTCATTGATTTTGTAGGCATATTCTCCTTGCAAGTTAATTTTTCCGCTATTGATGGCAAACCTTCCTGCGAATGCACCCACATTTTCAGGCTGTTTGTATTTTGAAAATGCATTTTCTTTTTGATATTTGCTGATCATACTTGCACCGATGAAGATATTTGTTTTGGAGTCATTGAGTCCGGGTATGATTTCATTGAGATAGAAGTCTCCGTCCACACCTTTGACAATCCCCCGATTTCCGGCTTCATAGGCTTCCCAAAATTTTCGTTGCACGCCATAGATTCCTTTTATCTCTACACCTTTGAGGGGACTCACCTTGATACGTACCCCATCCATAGCATTGTCATATCCCAATGACCATTCTTCAAAAGTCCTGAATATCAGACCATTTCCAAATTGATCATAAAAATTTCCAACGGTAATCTCAAACTTATCTTTCCGGTAAGATAGATACCTATGGGCAATTCCGTGTCCTTCCAAGTCATCCAAATAGCCAGCCATAGGAGGCAAAAAGGCTTCATAGCGAATGCCGGCTGTAAAATTTTTATTGGTATAAATAATATTGCCAAAGGCATTCATTGCCAATTTATTGGAAATATCTTCTTTTTGTATTCCGAGCTGGCTGTTAGGCTCATACGTTTGAACATCCACTTGATAGCTTCCCCGTACATTGCCACCTTGCAAAAATCCTTGAGCATAGGAAAGCAAGCCTATTCCGGCAAACATAAGTAGTAAAAATATTCTCTTCATCTGTCTTGAATCTTAGATTATTAGAAACGGTATAGACTTAGTGCGAAACATCTTTCCCTGCTTTCACTTTTCTGATTACATCAATCAGCTCCAACTCCGAACCTTCGGTAAAAGAAGTATGTTCCCATACAATTTCGCCTTTTCCATTGATGACAAATGTATGAGGGATAGGACCTACATTCATAGCCCTTTTGAAATCGCTGTTCGGGTCAAGCAGAATCTCAAAATCCCACCCTTTTCCGTTTGCCGTAGGCATAACTCGAGACGAGGAGCGTGCATCATCAACCGAAACCGCATACAATTTGACTCCCGTTTCTTCTACCCAATCATCATATTCTTCCGAAATTGTAGTAAGCTCTTTCATACAGGGATGACACCACAATGCCCAAAAACTAATAATAATGGGATTGCCATCATTGGAAAGCTCAGCCATATTGACCGTCTCACCACTCGGTGTTTTTACTTCGACATTGGGTAATTTTCCCAAAGATTTGCTTTGTGTAAATGCAATGCTAAACAAACTGACAAGCATCAAACTGAATACAATTTTTTTCATAAGATATGTATTTTTTTAAACAACAAAAGTAATTCATAATCCGATTCAAGGACATTTTTTTTATACATAAGTTGTGCCAATGTCAAATATTTTCATTATTTTCCCTGAAATTGTCATCTTACCATCCAAGCACATATCACATAACATATTCGTATAGAACACAATAGACACCAATAAACTACAAAATGCAAGGATAATAATAGTGAAATGATTTTTTTTTAAAAGGAATGCTGTTAGTAATGAAATTTTGTTCAATTTTGTACGTTTGTTTGAATGGACTACTTATAAAGTTTTTATGCGAAGATATTTATTGCTTATTATCCTTTTTGTTTTGATGCAAGGAGTTTTTGCTCAAAAGTTTATTCCGGACACGTTGCGTTCGTGTTCGGCTGACAGTGTGTTGCTTGAATTGATGAATGAGAGTATCACAATTTTGAAGTGGGCACAAGGGGATATTAATACGATTATCGCCGGAGACACCTCACAGATTTGGGTTACGTCTCCCGGTTGGTATTATGCCTACGGTGAGAGTAGTTTGATAACGCCGTATTGGGATAGCACCTACGTCATAATTTTGGATGTACAGATTGCCACTCCGGACACCTCTATGGTATGTGGTGACACGATACGCATCGGCGGAAGTTCGGATCAATATGAGTATTTGTGGCAACCGCTTGGTCTCACCGGACAAGAAATTGATGTATTTCCGCGAGACACAAGCATTTATACCGCTTACATTTCCAATCCGGCAGCTCCTGCCGAATACTGTATTGATAGTATTTCGATTGTCGTCGAGCCGGTGATTATGGTGGACACCTTGATTCAAACCGAGATGGCTTGCCCCGATGAACCGGAAGCGGTGATGGATATTGACTTGAGCAGTGGTTTTCCACCTTATCATTACGAATGGGAAGAAGGATATCCCTATATGCTGGACTCTTCCATAGTCATGGGCATTGCCGGCGGCAACTATGCCGTAGAAATAACCGATAGTTTGGGATGTCGCCTTCATTATTCTTTTGAAGTAAAAGACTATCAATTGCCCGGAATAGAAATTGAAACTACACCCGGCGATACGATCTATTTCACCAAACCATTCATTGATATCACGTATTTCAACCTCTCACAAGACACGTCCTCCAATCTTCAATATAAAATTGATAATTTTGTTTGGGATTTGGGAGACGGAACGACGAAGAGTGAAGCCGCTTTTTCGTATGAATACAAAGTCGCTGACCCCTTGGCGGAAGAACCCGAAACATTTAATTTGAAATTCTCCTATCATACCTATTACGGTTGCCCTGGAAAAGATTCGGTAGAAATCGTTTTAAAACCTGTAAAAATGATCGTGACAAACGTACTTACTCCTAACGGAGATGAGTATAATTCATTTTTCAAAGCCGAACTGGATGCAGCATCGCAACAGGAAAAAGAAATGTTTGTCAATGATTTTTATTTGCATAGTGAATTGTACGTGATAAACCGCTGGGGTGTGACTGTCTATTCGGATAAAGATTACAAAAATGATTGGGATGGTAGCAATTTGTCGGATGGCACCTATTATTATGTCCTAAAATGTTGGGGCAAAAACACCGAAAAAGGAAGACCTCACATATACAAAGGTGCCTTGCAAATATTGCGATAGTAAGAAACGTATAATACCCCAATTCATTCAAACCATTTTATTTC
>CAZLTF010000146.1:0-7126 GCA_964562195.1 uncultured Bacteroidales bacterium
ATCTTGACATATGGTTTTGCATTAAAATTAAACAATATAGGCATTGTTGCTAAGGCAATAAGAGTAAGCATCCCCACCTCATAGGGAAAAATTTTGGGTAGTTTCAATAAGAAAACAATAAGACTTCCGTAGAATGCCGGAAGAATTGCTTGGGTTACAAGAAAATACTGTTTGTTTTCGTTTCTGATTCTATAGATAGAATTGCTTGTACTCAGAAATCTTGATGTGCTGTGGTAGCCAAAAATTCCGAGTGTAAATATCATAATAATGGAAACCAAAATTCTAATTCCGAAGGGCCAATACAACCATATCGGGACATATCCAAATCCTTCATCAAAAGCAACTCCCGAGGCAAAGGCTCCGAAAAATTGGTTTAATCCATGGATAGCAATCCAGACAAAGAACAGTCTCCTGTAAGGCTTGTATGATTTTTTTTTGCTAAAATAAAAGAAAAATGCCAATCCGACCACAAGTGCCGTAAAAGGTCCTGTAAACGTGATAAATAAGATGTTGGTTCTTGTCCATAGAGGGGAGAAGTCGTTGAATGCCAAGTCATAATAATACCATGTGGCATCCAGTCCCCACAGGGCGGCTGCTATCAATACAGTGAGCTGGTAGATGATATGTACGACAAGGTATGCAATGATAAATAAGGCGGTAGAATTGAGAAAATAGAAGAAAAAGGCAGCTTTGATTTGTTTCTTTAATTCATCCCCTTTATCATCTACGGGAAAAGGGATGATATTTACGACTGCCAAAAACGGAAAATGCTTTTGAAGGTACCTGATACGCCGTTCTTTGCGTTTCTTTTTACTTCTCTTTTTTCGTATTGCCCGTTTTGCTTTTTCTTTTTTCTTCGCTTTAAGCAGATCTTTTCTTTTCTTTTTCTTTGCCAACATAGACGCAGAGTCTGTTGTCGTTCTCTTTCGGTGCGAAGTTATTGTGTTTGCCGGAACATCAGATGTTTGAGAAGTTGATTCGAATTTATCCCTTTTTATTGAGTCGTGGATTTTCGGTGCTCGATACTTTCCGGTAACCTCCGTTTTTTTAGGATAAAATACTTTTTTTATCTTCCGCTTAAATGCTCTCCAAGTCTTTCTTCTTTTTCTTCTTCCAGACAATGTGATTTAATTTAAAAATTTATGCAAAATTAGAAATATTTTTGTAATTTCGCATATCAAAAATAAAATAAATGAAAAAAATAATAGACTTATTGAAAAAGTATCGTTTGGGGGGGATGATTGATATTATTTTCTTTATGGCAATATTGTTATTTTTTCATTTTTTATACAGGGGTACTCGTGATATTTTTACCTCTTGGACTTTCTATCAGGAGGCAAGTGAGTTTTTATCCATTACGGCATATCACTGGGTAGATACCCTTGTCAAAATAACGGGTATTCCATTCGAATCATTTGATTTTCTTACGGTTAATGACCATTTTTACAAAAGAGCTTTTCTTCATTATGGCAATTTGCAATATGGTGTCATTTATGTTTCGTGGGGATGTTCAGGGCTGAAACAGTTTTATCAATGGATATTTTTACTGCTTTTGTTTCCCGGTCCGTGGAAACATAAACTTTGGTATATTCCATTTGGTTTAGGAGTTATTTTTGTGGTGAATGTCTTGCGCATTTATTCTCTTTTGATTGTTGAAATGTACAATTCTCAATATGTTCATTTTGTTCATGATGATATTGTCCGTCCGTTTTTTTATGTAGTGATGTTTGCTTTGTGGGTATTATGGAACGAAAAATTTAATATCCCGAATAAGCCTAAAAAGAGTATAGAATAAAAAATAAAGAATATGAAATTCCAATCGTATCATTTTACATCTGTCGAATTGCAAAATAGGATTCGTACATTACTTGCTGATAAATCTTATTCGAAGGAGCGACTGAAATTCTTGTTGAGTGCAATTGATTTGACAAGTTTGGAAGCGAGGGATACACATGAGAAGATCAAGGCGGTATGTCATAAAGCCTTTTCTTTTTCTTCTATTGCAGAAGGGATGCCCAATGTAGCAGCAGTTTGTTTTTATCCTCCATTTATGGCTACAGCCAAACAGGAATTGATGGATAAAGGCATTGCTCTGGCTTCTGTCGCAGGTGCATTTCCATCCGGTCAGTCTCCTCTTTTTGTCAAACTTCATGAAATACAATATGCCATTGACGAAGGGGCGGAAGAGATAGATATGGTGATATCAAGAGGTACTTTTCTGGAAGGGAAATACATGGAGGTGATGGATGAGATACAGGCAATAAAGATTGTATGCGGTGATATTCATCTAAAAGTAATACTGGAGACCGGTGAACTTCAATCTCCTGAGAATATTCGTAAAGCTTCCGAATTGGCTATTCTCGGGGGTGGCGATTTTCTCAAAACTTCCACGGGGAAAGTTCAGCCGGCGGCAACACTGGAAGCATTTTTGATTATGCTGGATACCATCAAAGAATATTATGATGCTACAGGTAAAATGATTGGAATCAAAGCGGCAGGAGGAATTTCTACGTATGAATCTGCGATGGACTACTATTGGTTGACAAAAAAAATATTGGGTGATAAGTGGCTCAACTCTTCCTATTTCAGGATTGGTGCAAGCCGTCTTGCCGATAATTTGGTAGAGGCGATTCTCGCTTTTTGATTTTGAAATTATTTCATTCCCCGTATTTTGGGACTCCTAAACTTGAATACAATGAATTATGGAACAAATATCAAATCTGATTAAATTTTCATCGACAGGATTTTTACCGCTGGAAGAAAAGTCAAGAAGAAACAATAATCAACAAAAATTGACAATCGGTATTCCCAAAGAAACGGATGCATTTGAAAATCGTGTTCCTTTGATTCCTCAATCCGTTGGATTGTTGGTAGCGAATGGCTATAAAGTGTTGATTGAAGAAGAGGCTGCTTATGCTGCCGGTTTTTCAAATGATGATTATTTGGCTGTAGGCGGTGAGATTGCAAATACGCCACTTGAAGTTTTTAATTCGGATATCATCTGCAAAGTGGCTCCTCCAAGTCGGGAAGAAGTACAATGGATGGGAAAACGCAAGATACTCATCTCCGCTTTAAACCTGACGCAACAAGACAAAGCCTTTTTTCAGGCTTTAAAAGAGGGGAAGCATACTTGTTTTTCGTATGAATACATTCGAGACAAATCGGGTATTCATCCGGTAGTGCATGGGATTAGTGAGATTACGGGGACATCTGTGATGTATATTGCTGCCGAGTTGATGGCAGGTTCGCAATTTGGAAAGGGACGTTTGCTGGGCGGCTTTCCCGGTATTGCACCTACCGAAGTGGTTGTGTTGGGGGCTGGTACGGTTGCCGAATATACTATTCGTACTGCCATTAGTTTGGGGGCAAGCGTGAAAGTATTTGACAATTCTCTTTATCGGCTTCGCCGAATACGCAATCTCGTAGGAAAGGGAATCTACACTTCTACCATCCAACCGGATATTATGAGGACTGCCTTGCATAATGCAGATGTAGTCGTTGGCGCTATGTATTCAAGGACGGCATTGAGTCCACTTTTGGTCTCGGAAGAGATGGTCTGTGAAATGAAAGAAGGGGCTGTTATCGTGGATGTTAGTATAGATCAGGGAGGATGTTTTGAGACTTCTTATGCTACCAATCACGATAAACCTACCTTTGTGAAATGTGGTGTCACACATTATTGCGTGCCAAATATTGCTTCACGTTATCCGCTTACCGGTTCGCAAGTCTTGAGCAATTCATTGACGGATATTTTATTGAAGATAGGGGAGGCGGGAAGTGCGGAGAATAGTATCCGTTTTGACGAAGGATTGAGAAACGGGGTTTATCTCTATCATGGTATTATTACCAAACCTCAGATCGGAAATTATTTTCAGTTTTCATATCAAGATATCAATTTGTTGCTCACTGCTTTGTAGAATAAGGTCTGCCGAAGAAATTCACAAATACGTGAAAGAGAATGGATTGCCTATGGTCTGTTGAAAAACTCTCAAACACGTGAAAGAGAACGAATTATGTAAATATTTCAATAATAAAGTGCAAGAGAAATCAGAGTTTTTTCCAAAAAGTTTTGCATTTATGAGCCTAGTCAAAAAAAAACAAGCAAGCTAAAAAATGAAGGCACTTCTGTGATTTTCAGCGGACCCTATGACAATATTATATTATGTATTCCATCCAAAAAAAAAGGAGAAACGCAATCGTCTCTCCTTTTATTGATATTTGGAATTTCTCTATTTTTTATTCAATTCCGCTTGGATTTCTTTCAGCTTGTCGTACTTTTTAAGACGGGCATAAATCTCTTTTAGTGAGTTCATGACGTCTTTGTCGGAAGGATCTATTGAATGTGATTTTTCCATATATGGAAGAGCTTTTGCGAGCAGTTGATCCGCCTCAGCATTTAGCGCATCATATTCTTTTTGTTTTTCAAAAGGAAGAGCATCCGCTTTTGTTTTGACTTCTACGGCGTGGTTTACATACATGACCCCCATATTAAAATTAGGATCGAAGAAGTCCGGTTTTAACTCAATGGCTTTTGAAAAAGAAGCAATAGCTTTATTGCGAAAACTTTGACGTTCTGCATCGCTCAGGGTTGAATCACTCAGCATAGCATCATATTTGGTACCGATAGCCGAATGAACCGAGGGATTGGAAGGATCCATTTCAGCGGCTTTTTCCAGAATGTTTATCGCTTTCATAGGATCATCGCCTTTGAGATAAACATTGGAGGCGTTGAGTACAATATTCAGATTTTTGGGATATCTTTCGCTTCCTTGATTGAAGATTTTGATAGCCTCTTCGGACTTGTTTTGTTTGGAATAGATATTTCCGAGGGCAATGTAAATGTCCGGCTTGTTGTATTTCATTTCGATCAATGATGAATACAGTTCAATGGCTTTGTCGGTATTATTGGCTTGTTCATTTGCCAGTGCGGAATAGTATAAGACTGTCGTATCCGTACGACCGGCGGACTTATACAATTTATAAGCTTTGTCCAAAAGAGAGGCGGATTGGTTAAATTTGTCGGTTCTCTTGGCTTCATCGGTTTCGTTATATGCTTGTTTTAAAATATTTGCAGCATCATTAAAAACAAAATCTGTCAATGCAAGAATTTTATTATTTGCTTCGATAGAATGGAGTCCTTTCTTGTCATATTTCAAAACATTTTGATAACTTTTGATAGCTTCATCTACTGCATCTTTCTTGAGTTCATCGTATTTACCGGTAGAGTCTGTCAAAATTGAAACATAGATATTGCCTCTATATAACCAAGTTTTGGCATCAATACCCGTTTTTGGATGTTTTGCAGCGATATCAATATACTCTTTCGCTTTGTCCAATTTTCCTTTCTTTAAGTAATTTAATGCGCTTGTTCTTTTGCTTTTTTGAGCATCTACATTGGCAATCAGAAAAACCATAATTGCCAAAACTAATGATAATTTTTTCATTTGTCTATTCTTTTTTATTTATCAATTTATTCCATTTTTTTATCCTTCAAATACCTTGCCAATAATTGGATTAGTCTTCTGAGGAAACATTATCTTCTGATTTTTCATCGGAATCAGAAGTGTCAATTTGACTTTCTTGTTTAATTTCTTCCTTTTCACCGTTTGTATTTTCAGAATCAATTTCTTTATCATCTTCCAGTTCGGGATCATATTCTACTCTTGCTACAGCGCCGATTTTGTCATCATCTTTCAGATTGATGAGTCGCACACCTTGTGTAGCACGTCCCATAATACGCATATCGGAGACGGCCATACGAATCAAGATTCCATTTTGGGTGATAATCATCAGATCGTCATCATCCAATACGGCTTTGATTGCTATCAGAGAGCCTGTTTTGTCTGTGATATTCAGTGTTTTGACACCTTTTCCGCCTCTGTTGATCACGCGATAGTCTTCAAGGGATGAGCGTTTTCCGTATCCTTTTTCCGATACGACCAAGACCTCTTCATTTTCTTTCATTACGATCATTCCGATCACTTCGTCATCATCCGAAGCAAGTCTTACGCCTCTCACTCCGGAAGCTGTTCTTCCCATAGGTCTGGCTTGCTTTTCGTTGAAGCGTATAGCTCTACCCATTTTGGTTGCCAAGATAATCTCATCACTACCGGAAGTCAATTTTGCTTCAAGAAGTTCATCTCCTTCCCGGATATTGATTGCATGGATGCCATTGGTTCTTGGTCTTGAGTATGCTTCCAATGTAGTTTTTTTGATTGTTCCTCTTTTTGTGGACAATATGATGTAGTTATTATTGATGTATTCTTGATCCTTCAACGAATTGACACGAATGAATGCCATGACTTTTTCTCCCTTGTCCAGTTGAATCATATTTTGCAATGCTCTTCCTTTTGAAATTCTTGTTCCTTCTGGAATTTCAAATACGCGAAGCCAATACACTTTCCCCATATCCGTAAAAAGTAGCATATAGTTGTGATTGCTTGCGACATAAAGATGTTCAAGGAAGTCTTCACCGCGAATATTGCTACCTCTTGATCCTTTTCCTCCTCTTCCTTGTCTTCTGTACTCGGTGAGTGAGGTGCGTTTGATGTAGCCGAGATGTGAGATGGTTATCACGACACTTTCATCCGGAATCATATCTTCCATATCAAAATCACGGGCAGAGTATTCAATTTTTGAATATCTTTCATCTCCGTAATTTTCTTTGATTTCTATGAGTTCATCCTTGATGATAGCCATTCTACGATCTTTATTTGCCAAAATATCTTTCAGATCGGCAATTCTTTTTTGAATCTCTTCATATTCGGCTCTAAGCTTGTCTTGTTCCAGTCCTGTGAGCTGACGAAGTCTCATATCTACGATTGCCCGTGCTTGAATGTCTGACAACTCAAAGCGTTCGATGAGGCGGTTTAACGCTTCGTCCGGTGTTTTGGAGGAACGAATTATAGAGATTACTTCATCAATATTATCGCTGGCAATAATCAGTCCTTCTAAGATGTGTGCCCTGTCTTCGGCTTTTTTCAATTCAAATTTGGTTCTTCGGATGACTACTTCGTGTCTGTGGTCAACGAAGTGGCGAAGGAGGTCATAAAGATTGAGTAGCTCAGGGCGACCATTGACAAGTGCGATGTTGTTTACGCTGAAAGAGCTTTGAAGTGCTGTATAT
>CAZLTF010000147.1:0-6233 GCA_964562195.1 uncultured Bacteroidales bacterium
TGGCGTTTTGTACCAAGCACTATATGAGATAGGAAACGAAAGGAAGCACCAGAAGTGCGAACTTTTTGTAGTGATAGAGCGAAATAAAATCAAGCTCCGCAAGAGTGAAACTTTAAATTTCAAAATATAACCACAGACGTAATAAAGTAGATTTGAAAATAAGCTAATAAACTTGGGTTTTGTGGATAGGGTCTGCTGAAAACCATAGAAATGCCTTCATTTTTTAATTTATGAGATGATGATGTATGTATATACTTCGAATTGAATTAGTGTCAAACCCCTATGAAACACCATGAAACAAACCCACCAACAACTAATCACCAGTTACCAAGCAAACAATCACCAACGCCACAACACCCCCAGCCTACTTTCTTTTTGAGGGAAGACTAATTTTGACAATGGCAAGTATCAAGACAAGTGCCGAAATCCACTGTACCGGACTGAGGATTTTGTCATTCAGCAAATAATCAAAAATAATAGCCGACACAGGAAACATCAATTCGGCAATCGTAGCAATAGAAGCACGAATTTTTTTCAAACCATAATAATAAATAAAGATTGCCCCCGAGCCCGTGGTGAAGCTAATAATCAAAATATAAAGCCAATTGAGCTTGCTAACTTTCTCAAAAGCCATCTTATCTCCCATCAAAATCCAAAATACAAAAAGCACCAATGCACTAAATCCATAACGAAAAAAGGTACTTAACTGAAATGGAAATTTGTTCAATACTTTGCGACTAAATACGGTGGAAGCGCCAAAAGAAAAGGCGGCAAGCAACGATAAAAGCATTGCATAAATACCTTCTTTGTCTTCGACAAGCTTCGGAACATGAAAACCAAAAGTCAAAAAATAACTTGCGACAAGAGCCAGAGCCGCATAAGGATAAAAATCCCGGTGAGGTTTCTCTTTAAGAATGATAAATGCCAGAAAGATTGCAAAAACCGGTTGCAATTTCTGCAACAAAATCACAACGCTAAAAGCTTGAAAACGAATCAAAAAGAGTGCCTTCACAATGGCGATTGTCCCGACGGCTCCTCCCGTCAAAGCAATAAGTAGAAACCAAATGTAATCCTGCTTAGTAAATCTTTTCAGATATGAATAATTCTTGAAATAAAAGGGATTCATCAACAAAAAAGGAAGCAAATGAAGTATAAAAACCACAAATACCACGTCAAGATTGGACAAGCGGGGTGTCAAAAAGACTCCGTCAAAACCCCAAAGTATCGCCGCAAAAGCAACGAATGCAGCACCTGCGAATGTATTTCTATTTAGCTTGTCCATCAAATATCATTTACTCCATCATAAAAATCAGGTATCCTCCGGTTTACAAAGAAAAAAAGACGATGTCTCCATCGTCTTTTCTGCAAAATCAAATCATTATGAAAAACTATTTATTGTGTTTAGCAAGATAATCCGCTACGCCTTCGTGAGAAGGACTCATCGCTTCATCTCCGGCTTTCCAATCTGCGGGACATACTTCACCGAACTCTTCAAAATGTTGCCAAGCATCCACGACTCTGATAGCCTCATCAATACTTCTTCCCAAAGGAAGATCATTCACTACTTGATGACGAACCACACCCTGCTTATCAATAAAGAACAAACCCCTATAAGCTACGGGTTCACCTTTAAACACAGATAATCCGGACTCTTCATCAAAATCATATTCACCTGCCAAAACATCATAATTCTCCGAAATTGTTTTCGTCAAATCAGCTACCAATGGAAATTTCACCCCTTTGATTCCTCCGTTGTTTACTTCCGTATTGAGCCATGCCCAATGTGAGAACTGTGAATCAATAGAAACTCCCACTACTGCGGTATTTCTCTTTTCAAATTCTTCCAACTTGTGTTGGAATGCCAAAATCTCCGTTGGACATACAAAAGTAAAATCCAAAGGATAGAAGAATAAAATCACATACTTTTTTCCTAGATACTGTTCTAATGAAAATTTCTCTACAAATTCACCGCCATTGATTACCGCTGTCGCTTCAAATTGCGGTGCTTGCTTTCCTACTAATACGCCCATTTTTTTATTTTTATATTAAGATATAATGAAAACAAAACTAATTCTTTTTTGTTCAAAAAAAATATTAATTCAATATTTGAAACCTGTCTCCTTCCAAAAACTGCTTACTGATGTTCTTCACGCAAAAGATCAAACACGGTTTTGACAGGAGAGAATGTCGCCAACGGAACTTCCACAAAAACCGTTATCCAATTGCCCATTGCCCCATTCCACAATCCGGGAAGTTCCTGAATAAGAACATCTTGTCCAAATTTGTTTTTGCTTGATATAAATCCCATTTGGGGTTCTCTATACGCCAAAAGATCAAACTTTTCTCCTCTAAAATCACGAAGATAACAAACTAAATCCACAGGATTGAAATGAGTAGATTTTTCCAGAATCTCTTTTTGTACCGGATTGTCTTGGTTGATCTGCGATGCCTCAATGATCTGCAGACTCTCCCTGCCGTCTTGCTCAATCCGGAAAGGTCCTCCGCCGGGTTCACCTTCATTTTTTACCATCCCGACTACACGAATAGGACGATCAAGAAATTGTGTAATAAAAGAACATTGCGACTCCCTATCCAAATCCATAATCCGCTCAGGAACCGGACATTGCAAAACGTCCGCAATAAAATCAAAGGCTTCCTCACAAGCCATTTGTTCTTCATTCAATCCCTCCAATATGCTTTTGATCTTTTTTTGAATAGAAATCAAAATACCACCCAATAATTTTTTATTCCTTACGGTAATAAATTTTTGCTTGCGAACATTATCAATATTTTTGATAAAAACAAAATCTTGTTTCAAGCGGTTTACATTTTCGATCAAAGCCCCATGACCTCCCGGATTAAAAATAAACTCAGCCTGCTCATTCAAGAGTGGTTTTCCTTCGAGATCAACTACAAGCTGATCAGTAGCAACATCTTGCGTAGAAAGCTCTATTTCGATTTCTACATTATTTTTTGTCTCAAACGCTCTTTTTTTAGATTCTATCAATCGCTCAAACGCTGCAATATGTTCCGGTGAAACTGTAAAATGCAATTGTACTCTCATCCCATTTTCGGCATAATAAATCCCTTCCGCAATATGTTCTTCAAGAGGTGTAACAGTCTCCCTGTGATGATGCCCCTGATAGCTATGAAACAGAAGCAATGCTTTGGGCAAATTGACATAATTCAAACCCTGCCCGGATAAAAGAAGCTCCACAATTTTCAATTTGGATTCAAGCCCAGCAAGCTTATGTATGTCCAAACCCTTATCTTTCGCCACCCCTTTCAACAACTCATAAAATGCAAAACGGCTAAGATTAGTAAAGAAATATTGTATTTCATCTGTCAACTGATGATCTTTGAGAAACCTAAAAAGATCCTTAAACATACGGCTTGCAGCACCGGAAGCAGGAACAAATTTGACAATGTCATAATGGGACTTTTCCTGATCATACAGCGAAATATATCGATCGGCAACCTCCTTCTCTATCCGCATTATCCCATCACCGACGACCGCAGGTCTCAACAACTTTACTTCGGGAAACCCTTTGCGATAATTTTCCAATTGCGTCAAAATCTCCTGCTCCGAAATTCCTTTCCGGAACAATTGCTCTTTCATCACAGACGTAAACTCCATACAAGTCTTTTTTTATTAATGCAAAAGTATTCATTTCTTTCCCATATCCAAAAAATATTATAGGGTCTGCTGGAAAATATCTGCTCGAAGAGATAATACGTATTATACAATATTACAACAAACTACCGGAACTATTGTGTATTTAGTGTCCGGAACGAAACTCCCGTTTTTTCATAGTGTACCGGTAGAAAACGTCAAGTTCGAGGCTTGTGAAGTGTTTAAAGATAGGGAGTCCCGAGACTTCGGGATGGCTGCTTTAAACACGCGCGTAACAAAGAGCCAAGCAAAGCGAATACGTGAATGCCTTTAAAATCAATAATACCGATGAACAAATTGGCGTTTTGCACCAAGCACTATTTATTTTTTCGCTTCAATTCCTCTACCTCTTTCTTCAATTCGGCGATACATTTACCGGCTTCCAAAGCGTATAAAGTCAATTCCTCCACTTTGCGAAGCAAAAGATCATCCATTTCATTCATATTGTAGCCGTTTTCTTTGAATTCAGCGGCGGATGGGATTTCGGGTAGGTGGTGGTTTTCACTTACATAAGTTTCCAAATCTTGCAAACTCATCAATGGATAGTCTTCCTCAAATACAAAATCCGAAGCAGGCACATTTTCGACAACTTCGATCTCTTCGCACAAGATGTTTCCTTTGATCGTAAGAGCTTCGGAAGGTGCGCTTGTGCCTATTCCTATCTTCGTATCCAATATATAGATATTTTCATCATCTTGTGTCCAAGGGGTTTGCGGGACAACATCCTCAACGGGCGACCAAGAAGCATTCCCTCCGGCATCGGAAATCAACAATTTATTTGCTCCGGCATTGTTGGTAATTTGAAGTTGGCTTGTAGTGATTTTATTGTCAAATGTTGCCAAACCCGAGACATGAAGCGTCCCGTTGACATCCAAAAGACTGGCAGGACTTGTCGTTCCTATTCCTACTTTGCCTATGGTGCCTACGCCAAGGCTTGATCCTACATATAGTGTTGGAATATCACTATTATAGCCTATCATTAAGGAACGGCTATTACTGTTTACCACTGGATTATTGTCATCTGCTCCTACACCGATTACCATTGCAGAGGTAGTAGTAGTTTGGATGTTTTCTCCGATACCTACTGAGTAAGGACCATAGATAAATGCTCTATATCCCAAGGAGATTCCATTTCTTTGACCCGCGATAGCTTCATTGCCAAATGCTAAAGAGTATTTTCCTAAAGCTTGAGAATCAATACCACCAACAAAGGATTCTGTACCCGATGCAGTATTGTTATTTCCTATGGCACTTGCATTGTTACCTGTTACTGTATTTGTACCATAATTGACTTGTGCATTAACTGCAAATGCACTAAATATTGCGATAATTGTTACGATAATTTTTTTCATTTTATTTATTATTTTAATTAATAATTGAATATTACTTACTACATTCTATTTTGATGAAAAAGGAATTTGAACTTTCCCTTAATATAAAAATAATTGTTATTTACATAAACTACTGTTTCATCAATTTACCATTCTGAATAACTCTATGATCATCCAAGATTTGGTAAAAATAGACTCCCTTAGTGAGAGTGTTTAGATTCGCTTTATCATGTGGAAGAGATCGTATCTTTTGTTGATGTACTATTCTTCCGAGATTATCCATAATGCGGATATTTAGGTTCTTACGAGCTGTCTCTATATGTAAATAATCCTGCACCGGATTGGGATACAAAGCTACGTCCCTGTCATTTTCCATAGGGGTGTCTTCGGCAGCTGTGAATATATCATCTGGCACTATCTTAAAAATAGAAAGATCCCACATATTACTCCCAACTTCTCTTTCTCCTCCGGTAATAATACAACCACCATCCGAGGTAGCTAGTAGATGTTCAAACCACCATTGACCATCTCCTCCATAGGTTTTCATACCTATCATATTCATCTCCGAATCATAGACATAAACCCTAAATATTTTGTCATAGCTTATGGGTTGAAGATACATATTAAAAGTAGCAGTCCATATAAGATCTTCATATATAAAGTCCATTCCTTGACGTACGGGTGTGTAGTCTACATAGGGATCAATGATTGCCGTATCCTTAAGGGTAGTATAATCAGGATTGCAAAGTCTAAACTCTGCATTTTCAACATCTTTTCCTCGATGGACAAGAAACAAGTTGCCATTGGATAACCACTTTGCAGTCAGAGGGGGAGACAGATAATTCTCCCCATCAAATGGAGTATTCACCCAAGGGGTGCTAATGTTAAAATCTTTATCTAATTCTAAAAGATCTCCTGCTAAATAATTTTTTCTAACTTCACCTAAAATAAGATAACCTTCATCAGGATTCTGCTTCGGAATAATATCACTATACATATCTACCATATACTCCGGAAATAGTTTCTCTAATAACAAATCTCCTTCCATATTAAACTTCGTAAGGTATAGATAAGTGTTGGTATAAGGTGGGGTATTTAAACCTGAAAATAAAATAATATTATTGTCTTCATCCACTAAAAAATCAAAAGGTCTATAATCATAGCCTTCCGGTACTGTATAAAATTTTTCCCATAGTAAAGAAAAATCACTCGTGAACTCACAAATATAA
>CAZLTF010000148.1:0-3181 GCA_964562195.1 uncultured Bacteroidales bacterium
TGACTTTGCTCTATTCATCGCAATATGTCATTTCTAACATGGCATCTTCTCTCAAAACATTATCAAAAAGATGGCTTCTTGCCGGATATTTTATAGATATTTCAATTTCAATGATATAGCTTTGAAAAAACGGAGTAAACAAAAACAAATTTGAAGTGTTTATTAAGCAAAAGAAAGTAGAATGGGTAAAAAATTTATTATCATAGGTGCGATATTCGGAGCATTAGCTGTGGCTATAGGCGCATACGGTGCACATGCTGGAGCGAAATATCTAAATGAAGTAACGGCAATCACATTTAGCAAAGCGGTACGCTATCAGATGTATCACACCTTTGCGCTTTTGGTAGTAGGATTGATGATGCATCAGATGCCTAAGCAATCCGGACTTTTGACTTTCGCCGGAAGTGCATTTATTACCGGTATAGTCCTCTTTTCGGGTAGTCTTTACCTTATTATTTTCGCTCATTTGGATATGGGATATATTACTCCTACCGGAGGAACTGCTTTTATACTTGGCTGGTTTTCAGTAGCGTATGCCGCTTGGCGGGAAGGTAAGTCCTGATTTGTCCCGGATTATTCAGGTGTTTTGCCTGTATAATTAAAGGGGGTGATCGCTTTCAGCTCATTTTTTACGGAATGCTTCACGGGTAGCTTGTCGATAAATGCTGCCATACTTTCGGCAGTGACCTTTTGGTGTTTGCGTGTCAGCTCTTTCAGTAATTCATAAGCATCCGGAATCATTTCCCGTCGTAGAACGGTTTGAATTGCTTCGGCGGTTATTTCCCAATGGTTTTCGAGATCAAACCGGATTTTTTCTTCATTGATTAGTAGTTTGCTTAAGCCTTTGTTGAGTGAAGCGAAAGCGATGAGGGTATGTGCGATAGGGACTCCTATATTGCGAATAACTGTAGAGTCTGTCAGGTCTCTTTGCAGTCTTGAAATGGGCAATTTGTTGGACAAATGTTGAAATAATGCATTGGCAATGCCCAAATTTCCTTCTGCATTTTCAAAGTCAATGGGGTTCACCTTATGAGGCATAGTAGATGAGCCTATTTCTCCTTTTTTTATTTTTTGTTTGAAGTAATCCATTGATATATAAGTCCATATATCTTTGGACAGATCCATCAAGATCGTATTGATTCTCGACAATGCTTGAAATTTGCCGGCGAGATTGTCGTAATGCTCAATTTGGGTAGTCGTTTGTTGTCTTATCAGTCCGATAGAATCTACAAATTCATTGGCAAAGGCAATCCAATCGATATGAGGATAAGCTACATAGTGGGCATTTAGGTTGCCGATAGCTCCACCAAATTTTGCATTGACCGGAATGCTATGCAATTGTTCCAATTGGGTTTGAATTCGTTCGGCAAAAACATTCAATTCTTTGCCCAAGAGAGTAGGAGAGGCAGCTTGTCCGTGCGTACGACTGAGCATCGGGATGTTTTTCCATTCTTTTGCAAAATGCTTGAGCTTTGTGCTGATGGTTTCCAAAGCAGGAAAATACACCTCTTCGAGCGAATCGTTGAACGCCCAAGGGAAGGCGGTATTGTTGATGTCTTGGGACGTAAGTCCAAAATGTATAAAACCTCTATATTGTGCGATGTCCAAGTCTCTGAAGTGTTCTGCGATGAAGTATTCAACGGCTTTGACATCGTGATTGGTGATTTTCTCAATTTCCTTGACCTTCTCTGCATCATGGGAAGAAAATGTTGTGTAGATAGCACGCAATTTTCCAAATACATTGTGAGGAAAATTTGTTAGTTGCGGAAGGGGAAGTCTGACCAGACGAATGAAGTATTCTATTTCGACTGCGATCCTGTATTTGATAATGGCTTCTTCCGAATAATAGCCGGTAAGATTTTCAACTTTTGAAAAATATCTCCCGTCGATGGGCGAAATGGCATTTAAGATATGTAAATCTTTCATAATTTTTCAGGATTGTTTTTATGTTTATTGTTTGTTGAACTAATGCTCCCTCTCAGGAAGTAGCTGCGGCATCGCCAAATGTTATTATGTTTGCACATATTTAGTGAAAATGCCGAAAATGATGCATAATTGTTGTAGGTATCATATCCGGTTTTTGGAATCGATAATAATTGTCACGGGACCATCATTGACAAGGGATACTTTCATATCCGCTCCAAATTTGCCGGTCTGTATGGGTTTGTTTAAATTTTTTTCCAATTCACGAATATAACTTTCATAAAGCGGGATTGCAATTTCCGGTTTAGCAGCGCGAATATATGAAGGGCGGTTTCCTTTTTTGGTAGAGGCGTGAAGAGTAAATTGGCTAATCAGTAGTATCTCTCCATCGATATTTAGGACGGAGAGATTCATGATGTCATTTGGGTCATTGAAGATGCGCAGATTCAATGTTTTTTTTACTATCCACAGTATATCATCATAGGTATCCGAATCTTCAAAAC
Organism: uncultured Bacteroidales bacterium; assembly: GCA_964562195.1. Lineage (GTDB taxonomy): Bacteria > Bacteroidota > Bacteroidia > Bacteroidales > S143-32 > S143-32. The sequence goes on from CAZLTF010000148.1 coordinate 2,427, forward strand.
CAACTAAGATAAGCAAACCTAATCCGATTTTGGCTTTTGTGTTGCCGTTAATGTTGACAGAAGCGGAGCTAACCCGCTGAATTACCACCTTCATTTTCAAGCATTTTGTTGCATCATAGCTTCAATTTCTGCTACTGTCTTCGGAATAGCTTGTCCCAAGACACGGAAACCGGTATCTGTGACCAAGATGTCATCTTCGACACGTATTCCACCGAAATCTTTATAAGTTTCGACAAGGTCGTAATTAATAAATTCTTTATGCAGACCTTGCGATTTCCATTGGTCTATCAGTTCGGGGATAAAATAAATTCCGGGTTCGATGGTAAAAACATTACCGGCTTCAAGCTCTTTGCCGAGTCGCAAGAAGGCGCGTCCAAATTGGCTGCTTCTTTTTGTCTTTTCATCATATCCTACGTAGTCTTCACCGAGTCCTTCGAGGTCATGCACATCGAGTCCCATCATATGTCCCAATCCGTGAGGGAAAAACAAGGCGTGTGCACCGGCTTCTACTGCGGCATCCACATCACCTTTCATAAGTCCCAAGTCTTGCAATCCAATCGTGATGATTTTGGCAGCCATCAGATGCAAATCCAGATTGCGAACGCCCGGAGCCGTAGCTTCGATTGTTGCAATATTGGCATCTACGACAATTTCATAGATCTCTTTTTGCCGTTGGCTAAATTTGCCATTGACAGGAATTGTTCGTGTGATATCACTACAATAATTCATATTGGTTTCTGCTCCGGTATCCGTGA
>CAZLTF010000149.1:0-2736 GCA_964562195.1 uncultured Bacteroidales bacterium
AAATAGGTCGTTTCAAGAATCAATATCATTGCATTGCAATAATGCCAATTTTGGGTTAGCTGAAAATAATAGAAGTGCTTTTTCGTTTGATAATTTGTGAGATAATGATGTATATTATACTTCGAATAAAATTTGTGTCAAGTCAAGTTATTCTTTGCCGTACAAAATTTGAAAATATGGATTGCAATGCAGAAAAATTAATAACCTTGCTCTCCTCTATATTTTCTGCAACTTATAATGAATAAAGAAAGAGTAAAGTTATCCGTTTTATTTTTCTTTCAGAAACCACAATTTCAATTGATTGCCAATCAGATACATCACCGGAACCATAATCAACGTTAGAAAAGTAGCAAAAGTAAGACCGAAAATCACCGTCCAAGCCATAGGTCCCCAAAATAAAGCATTATCGCCACCGAAATAAATATCCGGTTTGAAATGTGCCAATAGTCCTTCAAAATCAATATTAAAGCCCGTTGCCATAGGCACCAAACCCAAAATCGTAGTAATAGCAGTAAGCAACACAGGTCTGAGGCGTGTCTTCCCTCCTATGACGATTTGATTTACAATCTCATGAAATGCCAGATTTTTTTCTTCCGCAATACCCAATTCACGTTTTCTCATTTTTTTGAGATAATCAATGTAGTCAATCAATACGATACCATTGTTTACTACTATTCCGGCTAAGGAGATAATACCTATTCCGGTCATAATAATTACAAAATCCATATTGAATGTAGCAATACCACCAAACACACCGATGGTACTAAACAATACCGTGAGGATAATGATAAAGGGTTTAGCGAGAGAGTTGAATTGTGTTACCATAATCAGAATAATCACAGCAATAGCGACGAGTAAAGCTTTTAATAAAAAACCGGAAGTTTCTTTTTGATCTTGTTGTTCGCCAGTAAGTTCATATTGATATCCTTCTTCAAATTCAAAATTATTTAAGACTTGAGCTAATTTTTCGTTGATTTCATTTCCATTGGCGCCTTCGATAATATTTGAGTAAAGAGTCACAACACGTTTATTATCAATCCGTTTGATTGCACTAAAAGAGTTTGTATATTCAAATGAAGCTACCGACGACACGGGAATATGAATCAATCTACCATTGGAAGGATTCCTGAATGTAATAATTTGATTCATCAGGGTGGAGATATTATTTCTATTTTTCTTTGCCAATTGAATTTGAATTGGGTACTCCTCCTCTCCTATTTTAAAATCCGATACTTCTTTTCCAAAAAGAGCGGTTCTTATTGTTGCGGCGACCTGTCCGGTGGACAATCCGAAACGACGTACTCGTTCGCGGTTCACTTTGATAAGCAATTCAGGTTTTCCGATATCCAAATCCATCTGCAATCCTTCGATGCCGGAAATTCCGGCTCTATTGACTACCTGCATAATCGTATCCGCATAGAAAAGAAGTTTTTCAAAATCTTGTCCTGAGATTTCGATATTAACAGGTTTTCCGGTAGGAGGACCCATTTTATTTTTTTCGATTGAAACAATCAGTCCGGGGTATTTTCCGATAAGTTCATCGCTGATAAGTTTCATTAGTTCGGAAGTGCTTTTTCCTTTTCTAAATTCAAAATCTACAAAATTTACGGTTGTTACCGCCTTGTTGGGGCGTTTGTCCGAAGCCATTTCATTTTCCCCTACTGCCCCCTTCCCTACTGCGGTAACAACTGATTCTACGATTGAGTCTTTTAGATATCCTTGTTCTTGCAAAATACGAAAAACATCATTTTCAACCTTTTTGGAAATACTATCCGTCGCTGTAATATCCGAACCTACGGGTAGTTCTGAACGTACGATAAAAAATTTCGGTTCATTGACAGGAAACAATGTTACTTTTGGTTGGCGTGCATTCATAAATGAAATAGTCCCTCCCAACAAAAGGATTGTTCCCAATAGAAAAAGCAAAGGTTTTTTTCCGGACAATGAAAAATGAAGTAATCTGAGATACAGATCTTCCAATTTTATTAAAAATACATCTTGAAACCATATTGAAATACGAAAGAAAATAAGGTAATTGAACAGCACCATCATGCCTGCAATCAGGCTTAGGCTTCCTATCACCGGCTTTTTTAATAGGTATGATAATATGCTTATTGCAAGCAAGATAGCAAAAATTATTAAGCTTCTTTTCGGTGTTGGTTTCCGTTCTTCTTTGTTTTTAAACAGCAGGGTTACGGCAGGAATCAAAATTAATGCCACAAAAAGCGATGAAGAGAGGACAATAATCAAAGTTTTGGGAAGGAATCCCATAAAAGCACCCATCATTCCTGGCCAAAACAGGAGCGGAATAAAAGCCGCCAAAGTCGTAGCGGTAGATGCAATAATAGGCCAAGCAATTTCCCCGACGGCTAAGTTTGCCGCTTCAAAAGGAGCATAGCCATGCATTCGAAAACGGTGGATGTTTTCGACCGCAACGATAGCATTGTCCACCAACATTCCCAATGCCAGTATCAAACCGAAAAGCACCATCATATTGATGGTAGAGCCTATAAAACTTAGTACTACAAAGGAAATAAACATTGATAATGGAATTGCCAAACCAACGAAAGTGGCATTGCGAACACCTAAGAAGAAAAAGAGCACAAACATTACAAAAAGCACTCCGATAATAATACTATTTTCGAGATTTTTGATCATCTTACGGACCATATCCGACTGGTCATTTGTGATCGTGATTGATAGATTATCAGGAAATTCGGTGCGTCTTGCCTCATT
>CAZLTF010000150.1:0-3098 GCA_964562195.1 uncultured Bacteroidales bacterium
GGATATGGAAATTTGATCGCCTTAGAACTTGATTCGATGGAGTATGTAGTACAGCATAATGTTGATTTCTGACAGGATGACAAAGAAAAGTCTATTAACTTTCACTACACAGGTCTTCCTTGCTATGGGATGCCAGCAGGAGCGTGCGAAGGAAGCTGCCTCTATTCTGGTGATGGCGGATATGAGAGGAATATATTCACATGGTGTCAATAGGTTGCCTGAGTATGTAGCGCTTTGGAAAAAGAAAAGAATCACTATACCTCCCGAAATAAGTATCGTGCGCGAAGGTCTCGCTACCGCCTTGATCGACGGAGGAAAGGCTTTTGGTCTGGTAACTGCTCCTTACGCAATGCGCTTGGCAATCAGCAAAGCAAAACATACGGGCGCTGCTTGGGTAAGTGTCCGCAACTCATATCATTTCGGAATAGCTGCTTATTATGCTATGATGGCTTTGGAACATGATATGATTGGTATTGCGATGACGAATGCCAACCCTTTGGTTGCTCCCACCTATTCCAAAAAGGCTGCCTTGGGTACAAATCCTTATGCGATTGCTATTCCCGCTTTTGAAGAAGATGCTTTTGTGGCGGATATGGCGACAGCTCCTATCAATCGTGGAAAATTGGATGAATGGGACGCAACAGGGCAGACAGTACCGGATGGATTGGTGCAGGATAGCAAGGGGATTACTTCTAATAATGCGAAAGTGCTTTCCCAAAAGGGCGCTATCAAAACATTGGGAATTGATAAAGTTCACGGAGGACACAAAGGCTATTGTTTGAGTGCTACGGTCGATATTTTATCTGCCGTATTATCCGGTGCTAATTTTGGTCCCCTGGTAGTGCCTACTCTCAACTATGTTGAAAATCAATTTGATGCGAAAGATAATGGTATCGGGCATTTGTTTGGTGCTATTAGGATTGATGCATTTCAAGAAGCGAATGTTTTTAAGGAATATATGGATCAATGGATACGAACATTCAAAAGCCTTCCGGCGGTCGATGGACACAGGGTTCTAATACCCGGAGAAATAGAACGGGACAACGAACAGCGGCAAATACGGGAGGGTATCCGTCTGCCGGAATATGTATTGGAAAAATTGAAAATGATTTCAAGCCAATTTGATATTGCACTTTGATCACAATGGATGTTTCTTGCCGGAACATCTTTCAATTATGTTAGGGACTGCTGAAAAACTCTCAAATAGGTGAAAAAGAATGAATTGAGTAACAATGTCAATAATAAAATGCAAAAGAAATCAGAGATTCTTCCAAAAAATCATGCATTTATTTTATTCTCAACGAAAGTGTGTTTTGTTCCACCGAAGTACCTCCCTTTTCTAACCGGTGTCAGATTATAGCATATGTGTATATGAGTCCGGTCAAAAAAACAAGCAAATCCAAAAAAGTTTCTTTTGGCGATATTTCTATTTTTTTTCAATTAGCTGATACAAAGGAATCACTGAATATCAAAAAATATAAATCTCATTCACAAATAACTCTCTTTATGAGAACTGCCTCTTCTTTGACCGGACTCATACATCATCATTTCACAAATTAAAAAATGAAGGCACTTCTGTGATTTTCAGCAATCCCTATGTTACAAAAAAAGCATTACCCGGAAGGTAATGCTTTTTTTAATAAAATATATATTTTGTATTACTAATCCACAAATTGTACCGGTACTTTTGTCCAGGCAGCTACATTTTCACCTCTATATTGTGCGGGTTTAAATCGTAGCTTCTTCGCTTGTCGAAGTACTTCATCTTTTAACTCGGGTGCTCCTTTGAGAAACTTTACTTCCTCTACTTTTCCTTTTTTGTTTACTAAGACTTTTAGCATAACTTTTTTGGAAATTTCAGAATTGCGGACTGTCTTCGGAAGTCTTGGCGCGATTTCTTTGATTAGTTTTGGAGAGACATCATGTTTGTATTTTTCCAATTCCGTGTTTGTTTTTAATTTCATTACGGATGAAATAGGTACAAAACCGTACTTGTTTCCTGATTTGACAGCCCAAACTTGTTCGTCCGGAATGAATTTTAGCAACTCTACTTTTTCACCACTGACAATAGACTTGACAGACGTAGAATTTTTGCCAAAACCGGATTGCAAAGAGGTCGTATTGACAATCCGCCCGTACTTGCCGGATGAATATTGGATGGAATACTGCGTGAACACTTTATTTATTTCACTTGTCATATCAGCATCGGAAGCGGATTTTATCGCTTCTGTCTTGGATTCGGATAAAAGTGCGGTATCCGTATTTTGAGACATTCCCAACATACTTATCACCAAAGTACTGACAATTAATAATAACTTTTTCATAACACAATTTTTAAGCAAATTTATATAAAATTCTTATTAAAAATAAAAAAGAATATTTTTTTTTATTTACCGTTAGATCCCTGTGTTTGCACTACTAACAGTGTTTATTGTTGATATTATCTTCGGACTACAGTCCGCGAATTCTATGCCAAACTCACTTATTTGAGGTCTAAAAATATATTTTTTTCTTAATTGTTTGAATAAGTATGGGTTAGCACTTAATGAATTGCTATCTTGCTCAATATTCCATATTTGTTTCAAGATGTTCCATATTGCATCTTTTTCTGCTTCATTCTGGCAAGTATATTTAATATTTTGGGACGGGGGAGGCTGTATTATCTTTTTGATGTTGGGGAGTGACAATTTAAAAAAGTCTTCTATATGGTGTAGACTTTGGTAACTGGCATTTTTTTTGCCTTGCAATGAATATCCGGCAATATGAGGGGTGCTTATATTGGTCATCTTCAGTAGTTCCGGGTCCACGTTCGGTTCATTTTCCCAAACGTCCAAAACCAATTTGTCGATAACCCCTCTCGCTTTCCATTTCTTTAGGGTCTCGGCAGACAATACTTTTCCACGCGAAGTGTTGATGATTGTTATTTTTTTTGAGCCGGAGGCAAAAAAATCATCGTTGAGCAGATGACGGGTGCTAAAATTACCTTCCTGAATCAAAGGAACATGCAAGGAAATGATATCTGCTTTGTCACGAATAGTTTGCAAATCAACAAAATCTGCAGATCCTTCTTGCATTGCCCTCGGAGGATCGTTTTGCAT
>CAZLTF010000151.1:0-2128 GCA_964562195.1 uncultured Bacteroidales bacterium
AAGCAAGGGTTTCGTCCTCCACTCCTCTTTCGTAGGTTCGCACCTTGATATATCCATCTTCGATGCTCGCAAAGTTCACATTGGTTCCGCCTTTGGGCAAATAATGAGCATTATTACGAATTGTTTTCCCTTTTTGATAAACATCAATTTCATCCACACTATCAACAAATTCGATATGGTGTGGTGAGCCTGTATCTAAAAAATAATCCTTATCCAATGTTTCATAATCATTCACATCAATCATTTGCAGAGACACTTGCCAAATATTGCCATCCTTATTTAGGATATTTGCTTTATGCACACCATCAACAGCATCGAAGGTAAACTCATGTTGTGGGATTCCCACAAAATTGGCAAAAGCAGCAATACAACGTCCGCCATTACCACACATACTTCCTTCGGGTCCATCCGAATTATAGTACTTCATTTCAAAGTCGTAATTATCAGAAGCATTCAAAAGCATCAACCCATCGGCACCAATTCCAAATCGACGATGACACAAAAAAGCAATTTGCTCCGCCGTCAGCTGATAGTTCCCATTACGGTTATCAATCAGCACAAAATCGTTGCCCGCACCATGAAATTTACTAAAATGCACTCTCATTTTTTATATTGTATTAAAGCTATTATCTCTTTTTGATATTCAGTGTTCTAAACTCATCACCACATCGCAGAACATACACATTGTCAAAATAATTCATCTGCACACTACCATCTTCCAAATATTTCAAACTGACATTTTTATACTCATAAAAACCAAATAGAACCAAGCGATTTTTACTCAAACGATACCCCACCGCATGTATTAGCGAGGCCCAAAATTCAACCCGCATCTTATCGGTTTCATGCTTGGGTACATAATTATCCATTAATAGAGAATCCAAATTATCATTATCGTCGCGACAATAGAAATAAGAAGCATCACCACTTGGCTTGATATGCGCCACATAAACAAGCTCATTCTCCGCAACCCTAATCTTACCTCCATCCAATGATGCATAATCCACATTTGTAACCGCATGATTTGTATCCAGATTATCAATTGCAGTATCTTCTTTCGCGTACACTAAATCGGTATCATCCGTATTTGCCAATGAATCGGCATTTCCTATTTGCGTACTATCAAGTTGAAGCGTATCAACTACTGCAACAGCCTTACAAGGCTCCTTCTTTGAGCGATATACCAGCTTCTCTTTTTCAATAAAAACGGTATCTGTCAGTGTTGTTTCATTAGTAATGATATTATCTTCCTTCACCACGCGTGGAAAGAGAAAATAGGTCATAGCAATTCCCAATAAAACACCCATTACACCACTAATGATGATAATTGTTTTTACGGATGATGGCTTTGTTTCCAAAAGAATAAGTCTATTAAAGTGTGCTAATTATCGAGACGAACAAAACTACATAATTTTTCTTGAAGAATTCTTCTTTCTAAAAAAGAAAATAGCGGGGTAGATTTGGGCTAATTCTTATTTTGATGCGCTAATTTCTCAGAGTTTACCCAATACTGTTTATATTATTTGACTTTTTCTTGATAAAAAGTAAGCAAAAATCAAGGCCAAACAAACCGCCACCCGCCTCTGTCCAAATGATGATTTTTCTAATAAAGTAGGTTTCTATGTGGATGATGCAATAGGATAGCTATTCTACTTAACCAATGCATAGAGCAATTGATAACCTCAGCGTATTCCACATAGAAAAAAGCCAAGGCCCTTTATTGAAAAATCAATCATTTGTCCATTCACCGCCCTCCCACGCCCCGCTGTTTGGCCGTGCCCACCGCACGGGTTTATTCTATGAAACAACCATTTTCTTTAATATTAAAGTTTAGTTAAAGAATGTAATACAGAAGCAGGTTTTTCAAATATAGTTTAGAAATTAGCATCCCCTTTAATTTATAAAGATTAGGATATTTTTGTTTCGTTGCGGAGCGTGCGGTGGGTTTGGCCAAAAAGCGGGGAGCGTAGGGTGAATTACGAAATGATATTATTTTCAACAAAATCGCTTGCGTTTTGATTAGTAATAAGGGAAATATAATTGAATAAACTTCTTTTGTAATAGCTAAATGCACAGAAGATTAAAAGAGCTAAGATTACTAATCAACCCATTTTGTTAGAAAATAAAT
>CAZLTF010000152.1:0-3078 GCA_964562195.1 uncultured Bacteroidales bacterium
CGCAATCTTCCCGAATGGTTTGGGTTTATGGGATTGCCGTTTTCGATTTATTATAAGAATGGGAAGGTTGTGAAAGCTACGACCAGTATCCAGTCCAAGGAACAGATTTCAGCTATTTTGGATGAAGTGTTTTAGGCAAATTCACTATTTGTAAGCTTTGTTTTGCGAGTATTAATGTCTAAGAAAGAGTTTGGTGTATTTTTGCTCTTTCTTGAATATGTGAAAGAGGAGCTGGGGTTTCAATGCTCTTTTATATGTCGGCGATGATCTCTTCCGCTCCTAACTCGTGAGAGAGCTTGCGAGATAAAACAAAGAGGAAATCCGATAACCGGTTGAGGTATTGCAAGACAAGCGGATCAATGACTGAGTCTTGACTTGCTTCCAATACTTTTCTTTCAGCCCTCCGGCAAACAGTACGGGCGATGTGGCAGAAAGAGACGGTCTGGTTTCCTCCCGGCAGAATGAATGTGCTAAGGGGGGGGAGTTGCTCTTCCCAGAGATCTATTTTTTCCTCCAAAAACATAATCTCCGATAGCTTAAGTTTTTTTAATTTTTTCCCAATCCTCTCATCGATGACTGCGACCAATGAACCTGCACGCATCAATGTGTTTTGGACATTGACCAGTGAACTTGCGATACATTCGTTCTCAACCGAATCTCTTAGATAACCCAAGAAGGAATTTAATTCATCAATCGTTCCGTATGCCTCTACGCGAGGATGATTTTTTGCGACTCGTTTTCCTCCGATCAAAGAGGTCATTCCCAGATCTCCACCTTTTGTGTATATTTTGTATTTCTTCATAGAATTCATTTTTATTGCAAAATGACAAGTAAGTTTGTTTGCAAAAATACATTAATTATCAACGTGAAATGATATTTTTGGGAATATTTAGGGTCTGCTGAAAATCACAGAAGCGCCTTCATTTTTTAATTTGTTTGTTTTTTTGACAGGACTCATTGATGTGATTTTTTTGATTGAAACTCGCGTAAGATACATCATTTTTTAAGCATCGGTAGATGAATTGAGTTGTGTTTTTTTTGAAAAAAGCATCTCTTTTTGAATGTTTTTGGCATAAAGTTATTAACAAGTCCTTGTATTTATTAACAAAAGTTTGGTTTTTTGGGCTGTATGCTTTGACATTAAAGGAAAGTAAGTATCTTTGCAAAAGTTTAAATCTTTAAAATATTAAAATATGAACAAATCAGAATTGATTGATGCAATGGCTGCGAAAGCTAATTTATCAAAAGTTGATACAAAAGCAGCTTTAGAAGCTTTTATGGATGTGACTGAAAGTACTTTGGCGGCAGGTGATCGTCTTGCGCTTATTGGCTTTGGAACATTTTCAGTATCGAATCGTCCCGCAAGAAAAGGACGTAATCCTCAAACAGGAAAAGTAATTCAAATTGAGGCGAAAAAAGTTGTTAAGTTTAAAGCTGGTTCTGCTTTAGTCGATGCGGTTAATTAGTAGTTGGCCATTTGAATTTACTGTTTTTTACTTCCTTAAATCTGGGAGTTGCGTGTGATTGATTTACTTGTTTTGTGTTCTTCAGTCTTTTTTCTGTGACTTGTCGGGTTGTTTGTAAAAAGATGTAATTTCAATGAGATAGAAACCTCCGGTCGATAGATTGGAGGTTTTTGCGTTTATAGGGGGGGGAGAGCGGGAGGCTGATAATCAGGGATACGTTTTTTTGAGGGGCAGGGGTCAGCTCAAAAATTATGGGGAGTGAATTTTTTCTCGTTTTTTGTTTCTATTAACTAGTTCCGTGCGGACATTAAATAATTTTTTGCGATAAACAGTAGGACTATATTTAAACATCCTATCTTTGCACTTATGAATTTGTTAAAATATACAGCCTTTGAAAATTTGTCTAAGGCATAACTTCTTGGACTTCCTTCCTCTCCACATTTTGAATTGACTTATGATTTGCCTGTTAGATTGTTGGCAACCTTTTAACCTTTTTGCTCGTCTTCAGATATGAAAGTGTTTATGTTTTTCATTTTGTTTGATTACAAATAGGAGAACAAAGCCTTCTTGTACTTTTGTCTTGGGATAAATGGGTGTTTGGATTCGCATACTATTTTGCCTTTTGTGTAGAGGACAAAAGAAGATAGAAAAATAATTTACTGTTTATTAAAAAAAAGTAATTATGAATAGCTTGCTATTATTTGCATCAGTCAAAACAATGGTTGTTGGCGTAAGTGCACAGATAAACAGTGATTTACGGGATGCAAAACATGCACCTATTATGAAAGAGAGAGTAGATGTTCAAGCTCCTCTACACAATTCAGGGACATCGGCTTTGTCTCATAATATTACCAATTCAAAAGATCTTACAATCACAGATATAGGAAAAGCAGGTAATGTTTATTATGCATATGAGAATGGTTTATTTAAGGGGCAAGAATCTACTAACTATGATTTATCGACCGGTCTTATTCAACATATCCATAGAGCCGATCCTACTACTTATACGGATGCCAATAGAAATAATTCATCCATTGTAAGTACCCCGTCGGCGGTTGGGGGATTAATATGGACATACAAAATGTTATTACCATTTGACGGATCGCACTATACTCGTTATCCTCAGGGCTTTATTTATAATATTGAACATAGTCCTGCCCCAACTTCTGTAATAGCCGGTGCAAACGGTCCTGCGCATGATGGTGCAACTAGGGATATAAGATTTTTTGTTAGTACGACAAATGATGAAGTGATGACAGGTATGTTATCAAAATTTTTCGGTTTGGATTATATGTATGATAACTTTGAATACGGCGTTTGGCTTACTGATGATGAATGCGTGCCGGGAAGAGGAGATACGGTAGAAGGTGATGAATATACAAATTTCGTGTAATGCTAAAAATATCTTATTTTATTCAAAGTTTATTTTATCCTTCCAGCGTTTATTTATTGTAAAAGTTCAGAAAAAAATAATTAATTATGAAAAAATTAGTATTATTTGCATTAGCAATAACAATGGTTATTGGTGTAAGTGCACAAAAGAGTAACAATCCTTTGTTGAAGGAGCTAATGAGAGTTGAGAATTTACCTTTAGACAATTATGCTCCTGTAA
>CAZLTF010000153.1:0-1543 GCA_964562195.1 uncultured Bacteroidales bacterium
AAAAATAAGAAATTAACATTTTACTTTAAGCACATTAAACTCAATTCATAATGGAAACAAAGTTTACATTTTCACCGAAATTAAGAAATATTACCTTTGGAATGATGGTAGTAGGGGTGGTAGCTATTGCTATTGGTTTCGTTACGGACCCATCGCGCGCATGGGCAAATCTCTTGCTCAACAACTACTATTTCCTCTTGCTTGGTCTGGGAGCATCCTTTTTCTTTGCTTTGCAATATATAGCACAAGCAGGCTGGGCTACCGGATACAAAAGGGTGCCCGAAGCCATTATGCAATATGTTCCTGTCGCAGGAGCTTTAATGCTTATCATCATGGTTTTCGGAATGAAATATTTATACCCTTGGGTTAATCCCGAAGAATGGATGCAGCGTACCGGCAAACATTTGGATGAGCATGATCTGCACCTCTTTCACCACAAAGGAGCTTATCTCAATACGGTTTTCTTCCTTATTCGTCTGGTAATTATTTTTGCCTCTTGGATATTGCTTCAAGGCTATTTGAGAAAACTCTCACTCCGCGAAGACGAAGACCAACCCGGTACCTTAAAATGGTTTGACAAAAGCCATCTTTGGTCCAAAATCTACATCTTCGTATATGGAATTACATTCATTTTTGCCGCCGTCGATTGGATTATGAGTATCGAAACTACTTGGTTTAGTACTATCTTTTCCGTGAAAAACTTCATCTCCGCTTTTTATCATGGTTCGGCTGTCATTGTGTTGATTGTAATTTACTTACATCGTAAGGGATTTTTTCAATTTACCAACGGTTCACACTGGTTGGATTTCTCAAGATACCTGTTTATCACTTCCATTCTTTTTGCTTATATGTGGTATTCACAATATATGCTAATCTGGTATGCGAATATTCCGGAAGAAACGATTTACTATTTTTATAGAAGATTTGAATTCTCGGAAAGCATTTTTATTGCCAATATTGTGATTAATTTTATCATTCCGTTTATCGTAATATTACCCAATAAATTGGCAAAAAATCCGAAAATATTGCTTGTTATGGTCATTTTGATTCTTTTGGGTCATTACATAGATGTGTATAATGAAATATTTCCGAGAACCGTATTTGCTGCCAAATTTGGCATTGTAGAAATAGGCTCTTTTGTCGGTTTCTGGGGATTGTTTATTTTTATCGTAGCACGCTCATTGGCAAAAGCCAATATTATGCCTGTCAATCATCCATATCTGGATGAAAGCTTGCATCATCATACACATGGATAATTTTTATTGTATTCAAATACATTTAGAAGCCCCGTTATTTGGGGCTTTTTTTATTTGTTTTATCATCCGTTGGAAAAAATATCAAGTATAATACGTATCGTAATAATGGGGTAATAAGCCTTTTGTGTTTGGGAGAGTATATTTCTACTTAGGGTCTGCTGAAAAGCCATCAAACATTTGAAAAAGAATAAATTACATAAATATTTCAATAATAAAATTCAGTAAAAATAAGAGCTTCTTATAAAAATTGTCTTTTCTTTGACCGGACTCATACATCATCATCTGAC
>CAZLTF010000154.1:0-3794 GCA_964562195.1 uncultured Bacteroidales bacterium
ACAGTACCTTCCAATACTTGACCTTTCTCGAGACTTTTGATAATCTCGGCTTTTTGGGCTTCCAGTTCGTCTTCGATAAGTGCTTTATGTGAAACCACCACGTTTTTGAACTCATGGTTGATTTTTACCACTTTCAATTCCATCGTTTTTTCTACGAATGCATCAAAGTCACGAATAGGCTTAACATCAATTTGAGAACCCGGCAAGAACGCCTCAATTCCAAATACATCCACGATGAGACCACCCTTGGTACGGCTTTTGACAAAACCGGTGATGATTTCATCGTTGTCGTGTGCTTTGTTGACTCGATCCCAAGAGCTTAAAATTCTCGCTTTTTTGTGCGAAAGCAATAGCTGTCCTTTCGTATCTTCCAATTGTTCGATATAAACTTCGGCTTTGTCCCCAACTTTCAAATCGGGATTGTATCGAAATTCATTCAAAGGAAGAACACCTTCGGATTTGTATCCAATATTGATAACTACTTCACGATCGGTGATTGCAACGATAGTACCTTCAATTACTTGATGTATCTCAATGGATTTCATGGTGTTGGTGTACTCTTCTTCGAGAGCAGCATACTCACTCATGTCATAATCCAAATCTTTGTTGCCGGCATCCCAATCAAATTCCGGTGGGTCGGTAGAACTAACCGCTGCAACGGGTGCTTCTTCTGCAACGGGTGCTTCTTCTGCAACAGGTGCTTCTTCTACAACGGGCGATTCCTCCACTTCAGGAGTTTCTTCTACTACCGCTTCAGGTGTTTCTACCTGCGTTTCTTCCGCTGCGTTTTGATTTTCTTCTTGAGGTTCTAAGTTCTCAAGTTCGTTTTCTTTTTCTGACATAAAAAAAGATTTGTATTTCATACTTTGTTTCCTGTCCCGACAACCAAAGAAACAAATGATGAAAAATGTTTAACATTTATTTATTTTATCGGGGCTGCAAAATTAGTATATTTATCTAATAAACAAATATTTATTTATTTTTTTAGTTTTGTATTTTTATATTTCGAAAAAATTAGCCGGAATGTCAAATATGAAGCCATCTGAATCTTATTTTTTGCTCCGCAGAATAACATCCATATTTCAATACAAGGCGTAATGCTTGAAGACTGAAAACCCTTCTTTTGTTCCACCTTGTTTGGTAAATAGGCACATTAATAGCAAATAGATACCCCCCCTAACCTCATTCTCAATTTATTTTGTGTCACGGAGTTAGTTGTTAGTTGTTAGTTGTTAGTGATTAGTGGTTAGTGGTTAGTGGTTAGTTGTTAGTTGTTAGTGATTAGTGGTTAGTGGTTAGTGGTTAGTTATTAGTTATTAGTGGTTAGTGGTTAGTGGTTAGTGTAGTTTTTATGAAACCTTTTTTTTGTTATAATACCGAAATGCTATCAAAATCCAGAAAATTAAAATTCTCAGATTGTTAGTCTATCAGCATTTTTCAAATATATTTGAATAAACCTCAGTAGCAAATAAATACCAACAAACCCTAACCTTATTATCTCATTTTCAATTCTCAATGGACAATGATACAATATTTATGTTAAGTGCAAGAATATATGAGATATTATTCTTCAAAATACTGCATATTGTACAATTTATGATACAGTCCTTTTTGTTTTAACAATTCATTATGCGAACCTTGTTCGACGATTCTACCTTTTTCGAGGACCAAAATCGTATCTACATTTTTGATTGTTGAGAGGCGATGAGCTATTACGATAGAAGTATGCGAGGCGAGCAAATCTTCCAGGGCTTTCTGAACAAGGCGTTCGGATTCGGTATCCAAAGAAGAGGTTGCTTCATCAAAAATAAACACGGAAGGTTTACGAAGCACCGCTCTGGCGATGCTTATGCGTTGCCTTTGTCCTCCTGAGAGTTTGGTACCGCTATCTCCGATGATTGTATCATATCCTTTTTCGGTTTGTAATATAAAATCGTGAGCATGCGCGATTTTGGCAGCTTCTATGACATCTTCTTTGCTTGCATTTTCAAATCCGAAAAGAATATTGTTATAGATCGTATCATTAAACAATATTGGTTCTTGGGTCACGATACCAAACAGACTTCGTACTCCCGAGATGGAATAATCACGTATGCTGATATCATCGATCAGAATATCACCTTCTTTGCAATCGTAAAATCGAGGCAAAAGATTGGCGATGGTTGATTTGCCACCTCCCGAAGGTCCGACCAGGGCGATGGATTGTCCTTTGCGGATAGTAAAATTGATATTCTTTAGTACCGGCTTATTTTCATATTGAAATGAGATGTTTTTTAGGTCGATAGCATTTTTGAGAGTAGTAATGGGAATTGCATTTTCTTTTTCTTCGATTATTTCGGGTGCATTCAATATTTTTTCTATTCTTTCGACGGAGGCGGCTCCTTTTTGGATATTGTAGATGGCACTTGTCAATGATTTTACCGGAGGTATCATTTGTGAAAATACCACGAGATACATTATAAAGACCGAACCGCTGAGACTGCCTTGCGGATCGAGTACCAGTTTGCCGGCATACAAAAGCACGGCGACCATAATCACAGCTCCCAGAAATTCGGATGTAGGTGATGCCAAATCTCTTTTGCGATACATCGAGAGCGTCAGACGGCTGTATTCTTCATTTTCTTTTTTGAAATTATGATCCGTCAGATTGATAGCATTGAATGCCTTGATAATTTTCAAACCACCCAATGTTTCTTCCAGCATACTGAGAATATCTCCCATTTTGGATTGCTGTTTGACAGAAGTTTTGCGCAAGCTATTTCCTATTTTTGCTATCAAAAAACCGCTTGGCGGAAACAGTACTATCACAAAAAAAGTTAGCTCCGGACTCATCAAATAAAGAAAAGTGAAGGATAAGACAATAGAAAGAGGATCTCTAAATAGCATTTCCAAAGAAGAGGCGACAGACCATTCGATTTCTTGAACGTCATTGGTCGAGCGAGCGATAATATCACCTTTTCTCTGTTCGGTAAAAAAAGAAAGTGGCAAAACCAAAATTTTATTAAATATGGTATTGCGCAAATCCTTTATCACCCCGACACGTAATGCATCAATAAAAAACATACCAAGATAGCGAAAGAGATTTTTCACAAAAAAGAGCATAATGATACTCACCGAAATATAAAAGAGAGCGCTAAGGCTACCATTTTTTTCAATCAAATCTCCTACGGTATAATAAAAATGGTCGGAGATATTTTCTTTGGAGATGTTCCAAGGATTGGACCAATCCAGCGGAAGAGGCGGACGGAGAACTTTCTTGGTTTGGTTAAACAAAATATCCAAAACAGGAATAAAAAAAGTGAAAGAGACAAGCGAGAATATTACACTTAAAATGTTGAACAACACCCCCAAAACAGCTTGTCTTTTGTAGGGTATCGCCAAACGGAGAATTCTTAATAAACTTTTCATTTGTGTTTTTTAGGCTTTTTTTTCAGATATACTCTTTTGCCTTTCGGCAAAATTGTCTTCTCTTTGACTTCATTGTATTTCACCAATCTACTCAATTTAACACCATATTTTTGTGAGATATCATAAAGTGACTCTTTCCCATCGGCTTTGTGAAATTTCTTTTTTGCTTTATTTTTTTTGCGTTGCAAATATACGATTTCATCTTCACGTAGCGTATTTGATTTATCGGCATCATTGTATTTTGCCAATTGAAAGGGATAGATATTAAATTCTTTGGCAATAATAGCTCGGTCGAGGGTGCCGATTTTATTTGCCGTATCGCCATTTGCAGCAATACGGTCGGCACCAACAATAACCATGTCGATTTTACCTTGCGACATTAAAGT
>CAZLTF010000155.1:0-5508 GCA_964562195.1 uncultured Bacteroidales bacterium
ACTGCCGCAAGATGAGGCGCTTCAAATTCCTTATCTATCATTGCCGCCACTTCTCTGGCAATCTCCATTTTTATCTCCTTAGAAGCTTTTTTTCCGTCTAAAATCATAAATTCCGGGAATTAATTCAATTTTCTACTACGATAATTGCTTTTTTAACGTCTGCGGCGTCCCATCATTCTCATCATATTTTTTCCTCTGCCGCCTTGCATTTTCCGCATCAATTTTTGCGTATCGGCAAGCTGTTTTATCAACTGATTGACATCTTTCACTTGTGTACCGCTCCCCATAGCTATCCTCCTTCTCCTGCTTCCGTCAATGCTTTTGGGATTGGCACGTTCAAATTCGGTCATTGAACCGATAATAGCTTCCACACTTTTAAACGCATCATCGTCTATATCAATATCTTTTATTGCTTTTCCCATACCGGGAATCATCCCCATCAGATCCTTGATATTCCCCATCTTTTTGATTTGTTGAATTTGTTTTAGAAAGTCATTAAAATCAAATTGGTTCTTAGCAATTTTCTTTTGAAGGCGTTTTGCTTCCTCTTCATCAAACTGTTCTTGAGCTTTCTCCACCAGAGAAACAATATCTCCCATACCCAGAATTCGATCCGCCATACGGCTGGGATGAAAGACATCCAATGCTTCTGGTTTTTCACCGATACCTACAAATTTTATTGGTTTCTCGACGACCGAACGAATCGTCAAAGCAGCTCCACCCCGGGTATCACCATCAAGCTTGGTCAAAACGACTCCGTCGAAATTCAAGCGATCATTGAAAGCCTTGGCAGTATTGACCGCATCTTGTCCTGTCATAGAATCTACAACAAATAATATCTCTTGTGGAGAAACAGCTTCCTTGACCGCCGATATTTCATTCATCATCATCTCATCGACCGCCAAACGACCGGCAGTGTCAATGATAACTACTTGATAACCATAATCCTGAGCATGACGAATTGCATTTTTGGCAATCTGAACCGGACTTTTATTCTCCATCTCGGCATAAACCTCAGCCTCTACTTGCTCTCCCAGCACTTTCAACTGATCGATCGCAGCAGGACGATATACATCACCCGCTACCAACAAGGTCTTCTTTCCTTTCTTGGATTTCAAAAATTTCGCCAACTTGGCGGAAAAAGTTGTTTTCCCCGAACCTTGCAATCCGGCTATCAAAATTACTGCCGGTTTGCCCGTAAGATTAAGTTCGGCTGCCTCACCGCCCATCAACTCCGCCAATTCATCGTGTACGATCTTTACCATTAATTGTTGAGGAGATACCGCTGTCAGTATTTTTTGCCCCAGTGCTTTTTCTTTTACTCTTTGCGTAAAATTTTTGGCAACACTATAACTGACATCCGCATCAATCAAGGCTCTTCTTACCTCTTTCAAAGTCTCCGCAACATTGACTTCAGTAATGCTCCCTTGACCCTTCAATACCTTAAACGACCTTTCTAATCTCGAACTTAATCCTTCAAACATAATTCATTATTTTTGTGGCTGCAAAAGTATATATTTTTTCCTTTTTGGGAAATAAATATTTTTTCGCCCTTTTAATTGATTCACGTGTTTGAGAGTTTTTGAACAGACCCTACTTTGGGAGCGAAGTCAAAACAAATATTTCAAACAAAAGCGAATAGGATGAAGCAAAAAAACGAACACAGCGAACACCTTTAAAATCAATTATTGATGAAAAAAATTTGTAAAACAAAAAAGCCTTTACCGGCTGATAAAGGCTTTCTATTCAGTGATCCCGCTGGGATTCGAACCCAGGACCCACGGCTTAAAAGGCCGTTGCTCTACCAGCTGAGCTACGGAATCAATGAGGGTGCAAAAGTAGATGTTATTTATTAACGACCAAATATTTTTTTATCTTTTTTCATTTTTTTTTCTTCTTCAAAATATTGAAACCCAACAAGCATTATTTGAATATTGATTATCAATATTTTATAAAATAAATTTCACTGTTGATAACAATGTCCCTACATTAGAATCATCTATCAAAACTGACATCAGGAGGAAAATCCCAATCAAAACCAAAAAATAAAACCTTCCATTCAATCAACTCTACTCGATAAAAGAAACATTTATTTCATATTTCATTTTGCAATGAGAAGACATTCGATCTGTACTCCGGAAAAAGCATCTCAATCAAGAAACAATTTTGGACTTTCCACATTCTAATAAAAAAGGCAGCAAAATATTCTCTACCTCAACAGTATCAATATTTCATCCGGCATAAAAAAACGGAAATTTGCTCGAATTAACCTAAGGGATAAAAACTTTCAAATTCAATCCGTTTTTGAATTTAAAAAAATACTACTTTTGCGGTTTGATTGTTGAAGAATAATTTGGAGAATTGAATATGAGTGAAAAGGATGCAAAAAAAATAAACGAAACAAATCAAGGCGTACACAAAACCGTTCATTTGTCAGGGATGTACGAAGATTGGTTTCTGGACTATGCCTCCTATGTGATTTTGGAAAGAGCAGTACCTGAAATTCGCGACGGACTCAAACCCGTACATCGAAGGATTTTGCATGCTATGAAAGAGATGGACGACGGGCGCTACAACAAAGTTGCCAATATCATTGGTAATACCATGAAATATCATCCTCATGGAGATGCCTCCATCGGGGATGCCCTAGTCCAGCTCGGACAAAAAGATTATCTGATTGATACACAGGGAAACTGGGGAAATGTAGCGACAGGTGACAGGGCTGCTGCTCCCAGATATATCGAAGCGCGACTATCGGCTTTTGCCAAAGAAGTAGTCTTTAATCCAAAGACTACAAATTGGAAAGATTCATATGACGGTAGAAACAAAGAACCGATAAGCTTGCCGGTCAAATTCCCGCTACTACTATTGCAAGGAGTGGAAGGAATCGCAGTAGGTTTAGCCTCTAAAATACTACCCCACAACTTCAATGAATTAATCGACGCATCTATTGCATATCTTCGCGGAAAAAATTTTGAAATATATCCCGACTTCTCGACCGGCGGTTACATTGACGTAAGTCAATATAAGGACGGAAAAAGAGGTGGCAAGATAAAAGTAAGAGCCAAGATCAAACAACTGGACAAACGATCACTGGAGATCTCCGACTTGCCTTTTGGTGTAACCACTCTGGCTCTGATAGATTCCATCATTTCTGCCAACGACAAGGGAAAGATTAAAATACAAAAAGTAGATGACAATACCGCTGAAAATGTGGAGATTATCATCCATTTGCCCAAAGGCGTTTCGCCAGACCAAACAATCGATGCATTGTACGCATTCACCAAATGCGAACAGTCCATTTCTCCCAATTCTTGTGTGATCAACGATGATAAACCTTCATTCCTCGGTATGAAAGAAATTCTTCGATATTCTACCGACCACACGGTCTCATTATTAAAACTCGAGCTGGAAATTGCCAAAGCGGAACTCATGGAAAAATGGCATTTCTCCTCATTGGAAAAAATATTTATCGAAAACAGAATCTATCACGACATTGAAGAAAGTGAAACATGGGAGGAAGTGTTAGAAACAATTGACAAAGGACTGACCCCTTACAAAAAACTCTTTAAGAGAGAAATAACAAAAGATGATATCATTCGACTCACAGAAATAAAAATAAAACGTATCTCCAAATACAATACCTTTAAGGCTGACGAAATCATCAAGAATATTGAACTCGAAATAGAAGAAGTCGAAAATCATTTGGCAAATCTCATCGATTTTGCAATCAATTATTTCAAACAAATAAAGAAAAAATACGGCAAAGGAAAAGAACGAAAAACCGAAATCCGCAACTTTGAAGATATTGATGCTACCAAAGTCGCTGCATTGACAGAAAAATTGTATATCGACCGCTCGGAAGGATTTGCCGGAACGGCTCTGAAAAAACACGAATTTATTACAGAATGTTCTGATATTGACGACATTATCATTTTCAGAAAAGACGGAACTTTCTTTGTTACTAAAGTCTCTCCCAAATTTTTTGTCGGAAAAGACATCCTTCATATTGGTGTTTTTAAGAAAAATGACAACCGAACCATCTACAATTATATCTATCGCGACGGACGACAAGGTCCCGCCCGTGTCAAACGCTTTTTTGTTACTTCCATCACCCGCGACAAAGAATATGTACTTACAAAAGGAGCAAAATACTCAAAAGTCTTATATTTTACCGTAAATCCAAATGGCGAAGCAGAAAAAATAAAAGTCTATTTAGTGCCCAAACCTAAATTGAGAAAAACTTCTTTTGAATTTGATTTTAGTACATTGTCCATCAAAGGAAAAGGATCTCAGGGAAATATTCTCACCCAGCACGCTATCAACAAAATTGTCGTGAAAGAAGAAGGCGTTTCAACTCTGGAAGCTATCAAAATATGGTATGATGAATCTATCAAACGTATCAATGAAGATGAACGCGGGATTTTTCTCGGTAGTTTCAAAGGAGATGATCGCATCCTCGTAATTCGTGAAAACGGAACACTAAAACTTACAAATTATGATCTCTCCAAGCATTTTTCCGAAGGAGTAATACATATCGAAAAATTTGATAAAAATAAGATATTCAGCGTTTTATACTGGGACGCAGATCAACAAAAATACTATCTAAAAAGATTCCGCTTGGATGAAAATACTTCCACAGACAGAGTTTATGAATTTATCGGAGACAATGAAAAAAATAAACTCATCGCTTTCAGCCTTGATTACCTACCCCAACTGCTGATTGTTTTCGACACGAAAAAGAATGGAAAAGAATATGAAGATGAAATCATCAATGTCGATGAATTTATTGGGATAAAAGGA
Organism: uncultured Bacteroidales bacterium; assembly: GCA_964562195.1. Classification (GTDB taxonomy): domain Bacteria; phylum Bacteroidota; class Bacteroidia; order Bacteroidales; family S143-32; genus S143-32. Next base: position 4,804 of record CAZLTF010000155.1, read on the forward strand.
ATCACTGCCAAAGGAAAACGAATTACAACCAAATTTACCAAGAAATTACACTTCATCGAACCTTTGCCCTACGAAACACCCGAAGAAAAAGAAGAAATAAAGGAAGAAACCAAACCAGACAACAACGACCTGCCGTTCACTATTGAGGACAATGGTCAGATATCACTGTTCTAATTCGTATTACAACCGAATACGAACAGGACAATGTTTACTATACAATAAATAACCATCTGAATCTCTGGCAACTACTACAATGTAAGAAGAGCCTAAATCCCAACTGCTGATCTCTTTCGGAATGTCTGCGTTGTCCATCAAGTCTCCAACTTCCATAGATACATTAAACTTCAAATAGCCTGCATCGGAAGGTGCTTGATTGGAATACATTACAATGGAATGAATAGGATCTTTGATATAATCGCTGTTTTTAACAAGAAAAACCTGAATCGAAGACAAAGCATCACGCTCATCTTTAACAATCCCGCTTATCGAAATCACATTTCCCAAATGATAAGTAGAATCCGGCTCAGGTTGCTCATCAATCACAATCGATATTGGGTTGGGATGATATTCAAGAATGCGAATATCCTGATAAACTTTATTGTATGCTCCCTTCGAATCGGTGAATGCAACAACGAGTTTATACTCTCCGGTTCCACATTTGTCAGGTACCCACAAACTATCCGTAACAGAGAGTGTATTGCAGGG
>CAZLTF010000156.1:0-2328 GCA_964562195.1 uncultured Bacteroidales bacterium
CATTGTCCACATATTGGTACCAGTTGAAACGTCTTACGTGGTATGGACAGTTGTTCATACAATAGCGTGTTCCGATACAGCGGTTGTAAGCCATCGAGTTCAGACCTTCTTTGGAGTGTGGAGTAGCGGCTACAGGGCACACATTTTCGCAAGGAGCATTATCTCCGTGTTGACACATTAGCGGTTGGTGAAATACTTCGGGATTTTCGGAAACCAATTCCGAGCCGAGAGTTCCGTCTTCGGTAGAATAATATCGATCTACGCGTATCCAGTGCATAATACGGCGATTTTTCACTTCTTCTTTGCCAATCACGGCAATGTTGTTTTCTGCTTGACAAGCAACGACACAAGCATTGCAGCCCGTACATTTATTAAAGTCGATCGCTAATCCCCAGTGCGCTCCGGGAAAATCTTTTTTCTCGTATAAAGTGATACCTAAGCGATTTTCCTCTTTATCGTCCAAAAATTTTTCTTTGAATAAGAAATGTGATTCATTGCCCGATTTTGTATCCATCATATATTCTGCCAAGGTCGTCTCTTTGACTATCTCGCGTCCTTCCATCGAATGATGGGTTTGGGTTGTTGCCAAAGGATATGTTTTGGAAGTTTTCTCAAGACTTATGCTTTGTCCGGCATATTTTCTTACTTTGTCTTTGTGAGTAATAAGCAGACTGGCATTTTGTCCTATATCATTGCCGATTTTTCCGGCATCGGTTCTACCATAACCCAAGGCTATAGATACAGTGCCTTTGGGTTGTCCTGGTTGAATAAGTACCGGCAATTCAAATTTACCATCTACGGTCAAGACATCTTCTTGTTTCCACCCCATTTCCTTTGCATAATTCGGTGAAACCGCAATATAATTATCCCAGACTGCTTTGGAGATAGGGTCCGGCAATTCTTGCAACCAAGGATTGTTGGCATAGTCACCGACTCCGATTCCTACTTTTTGGTACAATACCAATTCAATTCCTTCGGAAGCATCCGGTTTACTGATATCGGCAGCATTTTGAGCTACATAATCAAAATTAAAGACGGGACATTCAAAATTGGAAGCTTCCGCTTCAAATACACCTTGTTGTAATGATGCATTCCAAAATGCTTTGAATGTACTGTGTTCATTTTGCAAGGGGAAAATATTGCTTTCCCAGTATTTTTGAATATAATCGCGATAATTTCCTTCGATGCCGGACCATTTCATAAAATTCTCTTCGGCTTGCCGGGTATTCCACAATGGATTAATCGTCGGTTGTCCTAAGCTGAATTTACGTGTCACAGGCTCTGCATCCGCCCACGATTCCAAATAATGGTTCATTGGCAATACATATTGCAAATGCTTGGCTGTCTCATCATTTTTCGATGAAATCGCAATCGAAAGTTTTGCTTTTTTCAATAATCCGGTCATCTTTTCGGCATGAGGACAATGATAAAGCAAATTGGCATTCCAAAGGATAACCGCATCTACCTTTCCTTCTTTCAAAGCACCCATTGCGGCATTGAGTTTGCGATCAACACCTTGTTTTGTAAGCGTCTGTCTTTCAAATTCCAAAGTGACGCCAAGATTTGCTAAAAGGAAATTGATACCATTGACCAAAATTTGAATTTGGATATCATTTGTGCCTGATACGATCAATGATTTGGAAGGATGATTTAATAATTCGTTTGCTAAATCCGAAACGTCAACAGGTGAATGAGGCGCTTTCAAGGTTTGAATGTTGGATTTTGCAGCAATCTTATTGTACAGATTCAGCAAAATTGCTTTTTCTTCGGAAGGCTTGATAGGATATCGAACATCCGCATTGCTTCCCGTCAAAGACATATAAGATTCAAACTGATAATGTTTGGACATTTTCTTTTTTCCACCGGTCAAGTCTCTACCTTTAACATAGTCGGCAGAATATTCTATCGGAGAAATCCAGTTGCCCAAGAAGTCAGCATTGAAACCGACAATAATTTCCGCTTTGTCGAAATGATATTCGGGAATGGTTTCCAAGTCAAAAGTTGCTTTGTTGGCTTCCAACATTGCCGAATGAGACATAGCATCTACAAATACTACTTCGGTGGTCGGATATTTTGCTTTAAATTCATTTAACAAATTTTTGGCGGAAGGGCTGATAATCGAGGATGAGATAATCACGATTTTGCCTTCACGTGCGGCGATGTCTTCGAGTTGTTTGATAATTTCCTTATCTGCATTTTCCCAACTGATTTCTTTGCCGGCTTTCAAGGGGTGTTGAAGGCGTGCCGTATCATAAAGTCCAAGAACACTGGCTTGAATACGCGCAGAAGTACCACCTTGTGTAATACTTGACATCTCATTTCCCTCTA
>CAZLTF010000157.1:0-2300 GCA_964562195.1 uncultured Bacteroidales bacterium
TGCGAAAAAAATTCGGATGTAAATCACGACTTCGCCAAAGATCCAATCAAAGCCTACGTTAAAAATGGATGGGTACATGCAGAAGGAACCACCTTGGGAGCAGACGATGGCATTGGTGTTGCCATCCAATTAGCTATTTTGGCGGACGATGATATTGACCACGGACCCATCGAATGCCTCTTTACCATTGATGAAGAAACCGGACTCACAGGAGCCTTCGGATTAAAAAATGATCTGCTGAAAAGTAAAATCCTCCTAAATCTCGATTCGGAAGATGATGGAGAATTATTTTTCGGCTGTGCCGGCGGAATGGATACCGTAATAAAAATGCCTGTCACAAAAGAAAAGCCAAACAAAAACAATCAAGCCTATAGTGTATCTGTAAAAGGACTATCGGGAGGACATTCAGGAGATGATATCAACAAAGGAAGAGGAAATGCCGTGAAAATCCTTAATCGTTTGCTGTGGACAGCCAACAATGAAGGCTTACATATTCAAATTGCTGATTTTAACGGAGGAAACCTCCGAAATGCTATCGCAAGAGAATCGATTGCTATCGTTTATCTCCCTGCCAAAATGAAACACGAATTTGAAAATCTGATGGCTGACCTGTCACTATACATCAAGGATGAGTTTAAAGTGACGGAACCAAAATTAGAAATTGAAGTAGAAAAAATAAATTATCAAGGAGATGTGCTCTCCCGTGCAGTGCAAAATGATTTGCTGAATTCAATATATGCTTGTCCGCATGGAGTAATAAAAATGTCGGATGAAATTGACAACTTCGTTGAAACTTCCACCAATCTGGCAGCTGTTAAGTTCAAAGATGACCATATCTTGATTACCACCAGCCAAAGAAGTTCCGTAGAATCCGAAAAGTTTGATATTGCCAATATGGTGCGGGCAACATTTAACCTCGCCGGCTGTGACATTGAACATTCTGACGGTTATCCGGGCTGGGCACCCAATCCAAATTCGGAAATTATTGCTTTGACGAGAAAATCATACCAAAAACTCTTTGATGAAGACCCCAAAGTCTTAGCCATTCACGCCGGATTGGAATGTGGATTAATTGGACATACATATCCGGGAATGGATATGGTGTCTTATGGACCTACAATTCGTGGTGCACATTCTCCCGACGAAAGAATAGAAATTCGAACAGTCGAAAAATTCTGGGATTTAACCATAGATGTTTTAAAAAATATTTAACAAAAAAGGCTTCATAATAAAATGAAGCCTTTTTTTTATATCCCAAAGCCTATTCTATAAACAAATTCTTCCATTGGAGAATCCGGATTATAGTTTAGATTGTACAACAAAATCATATACATCGAGAAGCGCCCCCCAAGTCTCTGAATATAGCCACCACCAACATAAACATTATCATAGTGAAAATGAGAAGTGGATTTTAGAATGTCATTTTCAAAATATTTACTTGTAAGAAACATCGTCTCGTATTCAGTATGAGCAAAAAGGTTATTTAAAAATGGAATCTCTTTACTATGAAAATAATATCGAGAAAAGACTTTGTAACTCGTGACAAAATGTTTTGTGTAATATGGGTCCCTCCGGTTTTTTATATAGGTGTACGAAATGCCCGTTGCAAAAAGAAGATGAGGAGTAAGATAATAGCCAATTTCCGGAGCAATCAGCATACTAAAACCACGATTGGATGGATTTATCCAGAAATTGCCACCATAATATATACGGCTCTTATCAAAATGGAAGCCTTTTTTTGCATTTTGTGAATAAACAATCGTCCCGATAATCAGTATTCCTATCAATAAAACTACTTTTTTCATCTTTCTCAATTTTGTTTTTACTCGAAATATCAGCAGATTTTGTACAATAATCTTGAATTCTCAGGGGGCATTCTGAAAAGTATTCCCAAAAAAAACTCCAAAATGTCCCTCCGGTCTCCATTATTCCACCATCAAACCGGAGCAAAAGTACAAATAAAAGCCAAACTAACAACCTTCTCTTTATACTAAGTGTATATACCGGATCGATAATTAGTCCGGATATACAATCCACTCCCTCCCAAAAAAGCGCAGAAATACTCCGTAAAGTCACGTAGAGAGATACCGGATTTTGTATTTAAGGATTGAATATGCGATCATATTTTGCGGATGGCTTAGAATTATTGAAATATAAATAGCGGTAAATCAATCGAGTAAGTCAAATAAAAAATAAAATTAAAAAAAAGTAATAAAAAGTTTGCAAAGAAGAAAAAGTAAGTACTTTTGCAGTCCGATAAAAAAAGCGGAAGAAGTTAATACAGACGAGTACGGGGAGAT
>CAZLTF010000158.1:0-4826 GCA_964562195.1 uncultured Bacteroidales bacterium
CAAATAACCTGCCAAACCACACAAAAAAATCCTTCGCACATAAACCAAGTACAAAAGTAATAAATATTTTTATTCCGCTTACAGCAAAAAAAAACTATAAAAAAAACCATGTCGGAAGCATAAAAATACATTAATTTTGTGGCAAATATGATTCGATGGATTTAGAGTTAAGTACTATTACGAAGCAAGTCGTAGATATCAGCAGGGAAATGGGGATATTCCTCCAAGAGGAGATTCACAAGCTACAAGAGAAAGATATTGAAACGAAAAGTTTGAATAATTTTGTGACCTACATTGACAAACAAACGGAATATCAATTGGTAGAAAAGTTAAAAAAAATTTTGCCTAATGCGGGTTTTATTGCGGAGGAAAATGATTATGGAAGCCAATCGGAATACAACTGGATCATCGATCCGCTGGATGGGACGACCAACTATATACACGGCGTCCCCCTCTACTGTATAAGCATCGCACTTCAACACAAAGACGAAATCATCGCCGGAGTGATTCACGAGCCAAACTCACAAGAGACGTTCTATGCGTGGAAAGACAGTCCGGCTTATCTAAACGGGAATACCATCACGGTATCCAACAAGAAAAAGCTGCAAGACAGTCTGATTGCGACCGGATTTCCATATCATGACTATTCCAAAATGCAAGAATATATGAAAAGCTTTCACTACCTGATGAAAAATTCGCATGGAGTCAGGCGTTTGGGAAGTGCGGCGATGGATTTGGCGTATGTAGCTTGTGGTCGTTATGATGGTTTTTATGAATACGGACTAAGTCCTTGGGATGTGGCAGCGGGGAGTCTGATTGTACAGCAAGCCGGCGGCAAAGCCGGAGATTTCAGCGGAAAATCAGACTATCTTTTTGGCAAAGAAATAATTGCGAGCAATTCGCTAATTTTCAATGAGTTTGTACGGCTAATGCTTGACAGTTTTCAAGAATAGATATTTATTTATTTTAGAATGAAATATTTTATACCTTTGCAGCAAGATTTTGAGTATGGAAGAAATAAAAGAGCACGGGTTGATAGATGAGAATGAATTGGTAAAAGAGACCCCCGGTCGAAGTTTAGCCAAGGCGCTTAGTTGGCGTGTAATTGCCTCTCTCACAACCTTCGGCATCGCCTTCCTTCTAAGCTGGACCAACAAAGACAATACAATCAACGAATCTCTCGAATTTGCCACCAAAATTGGTATAATCGATGTAGTAATAAAAATTGTGCTTTACTATCTTCACGAGCGAATGTGGACCAACATTCTCTGGGGAAAATACTGGAAAGCAGAAGCTTGGAAACGACTCTACCGAAAACGTCACAAATAAAAATAAAATATTCTCACAACTCTCTCCGGCATGCCTGTTTTTCTTATTCAACAAGACATTACCCGACTTCAAGTAGATGCAATCGTCAATGCCGCCAATCGCTCTTTGATGGGAGGTGGCGGAGTGGATGGTGCGATACATCGTGCCGCCGGCAAACAATTATTGGAAGAGTGTATCCGCTTGCAAGGCTGTGAAACGGGAGATGCTAAAATAACCCGCGGCTACCTTCTCCCCTCACGATTTGTCATTCACACTGTTGGACCTGTATGGCACGGTGGAAATAACAAGGAAGAAAACCTTCTGAAAAGTGCCTACCTCAGAAGCCTCGAAGTAGCCCGTGAAAACAATATTAAAAGCATTGCCTTTCCGAATATCAGCACAGGTATCTATCGATTTCCAAAAGAAAAAGCAGCCCGTATTGCGATTCAAACCGTTCAACAGTTTCTGCAACAATATCCACTCCCCAAAGACGTTTATTTTGTATGTTTCGATGAAGAAAACTATCATATCTATCAAAAAATACTTCAACTATGAATGTCTCCAAGATTTTGAAAAACTTCACGCTTCTTCTATTATTGTGGAACGGATTTTCCAGCTCAGGGCAAACCCATGTTTATGACCCACGAGTAAAAAGTATTCAACTTCATAGAGACGGGTTTGTACTCTCAAAACCATGGATACGCCTCAACTCGGACGAACAGCTCTTACTCTCTTTTGACATCCTTGACGAAGAGGAAGAGACCATGTATTATACTTTTGTACATTGTGATGCCAACGGAAAACCGGACGAACTCCAAAACTATGAATTTATCAAAGGATTTCAAGAAAATGAAATTGAAGACATCAATGCATCCTTTCAGATGGAGCAAGACTACCAACATTACTCCCTTCTGTTTCCGAATGAAAATATCCAATTGACAAAATCGGGCAATTATAAAATCATCATTTATAAAGAAACCCTTGAAGAGCCGCTTTTTGAAAAAAGCTTTTGGATCGTTGAACAAAAGGTAAACATCGAGGCTCAAGTCATTGCTTGTACGGCATCCGGACAGCGACAGCGCAAACAAGAAATACGTTTTGAAATAAAACCGGCAGGAGTCCGTATTTACAATCCTTATGATGATATTTCTATTGCAATAATGCAAAACGGAGATTGGCAAAATCGCATTACTGACATTCAACCGAAATCCATTATCGAAGACAAAATCAATTATGAATACGATGGATTGCTCTGCATAAACGGGCTTAATGAATATCGACAATTCAACACCAAAAGCCTTTATACCCAAAGTGAAAGAGTCAAACGTATCTACGTGAAACACGACAGCGTTCAAGTAGAATTATTCACTGATAAGACACGCAACAATCTTGCCTATTTTCAAACGGATGATATTGACGGTGAATGCTTTATCGGAAGTCAAGATCGCAAGGATTTTCAACTCGAAAGCGAATATGTCCTTGTCCATTTCTCCCTCGAATCCCGTTTTCCGGTTCAAGAAGCGGACGTATATATTTACGGAGCTTTATCCGGCTGGCAGGTGACCGGAGAATCAAAAATGCAATACGACTATCAAAATCACCGCTATCACAATTCATTGTATCTGAAGCAAGGTATATATGACTATCAATATTTGGTAGTAAACAAAAAACAGGAAAGAGATTATGTGTTTTTTGAAAACACACACTCGGAAACCCAAAATCAATATACCATCTTTGTGTATTTTGATGAACCGGGAAGTTTTTATCAACGTTTGATAGGCATAAAATCCATAGAGAGTTATGAACGATAGACAGTGTCTGCCATCAAGGTATGAAACAGGGTCTGCCGAAATATCTCAATAATCCTTTATCAAACACGGGACACACTAACCAAAGTTGATATTATTCCACCCAATTCGGCTTTCGTTTTTCCAAGAACGAACTCATTCCTTCTTGACCTTCATCCGAAGCTCTTCGCTCAGCGATCCAATGTGCCGTACGATCAATCACTTTTGCGCTATCCTGCTCCCGCATCACAAAACCAATTAATCTTTTGGTTTCCTGCACGGCTAAGGGTGCGGAAGAATGCAATTGAGAAATCAGTTTACTCACATATTCTTCCACTTCATTTTCAGGCAAACAGGCATTAATCAGATGATATGAGAGAGCTTCGGGGGCTTTGAAACGTCTTCCTGTCATCATCAGGTCTTTGGCAGCAAATTCACCGATACGTCTTATCACAAAGGGAGCTATCGTAGCCGGAATAATCCCTAATTTCACTTCGCTGAATGCAAAAGTCGTATTCTCTCCGGCTATCGCCAAATCACAAGCCGCCAACAAACCATTGGCACCTCCAAAAGCCGCACCCCGTACCACTGCTATCGTAGGTTTGGATGTCTCATAGATCGTCCTAAACAATTCTGCCAAGCGCAAACCATCTTGATAATTTTCGTCCAAACCAAAAGCCGCAATCTCCTTCATATAATTGAGGTCTGCACCGGCACAAAATGACTTCCCTTCCCCACGCAACACAATTGCCCTGACTCCTTCGAGTCTGTCCGCATCTCTGAAAGCATGCGTCATCTCGGCTATCATCTCTGCATTCATCGCATTGTGTACATCCGGTCTATTGAGAAGTATGGAAAAAACCTGCTTCTTCTGTTCCGTGATAATGTATTTATATTCTCTCATCATTTCAATATATTTATCTTTATCTTTTTACTCTTTTGATGTCCGGCAAGTTGACCAAGGGTTTATTGCCGGATCTTGTTGATAAAACGGTTTTTGTGAGACTCTCTCGTCATCCGGCAACTTACGATAAGAATCTTTAATAAAAAGTATGTTTTCGCCTTCGTCACCATAATTTATCCTTTGTATTTTTGTACATTTACATATTTCAACCAAACCTAAAATTTCCGAGTAATGATTGCAACAAAATACCTTATTGACATCTTGCATTTATCGTAGAAACTCTCGTCCTGAACACAATCTGCACCTATTGACTCCATAGTTCTGATTATTATACATAAGATTCATCACATCGATTTCAAACTCAAATCCAAACTTTCATAAGAATGTGTCAAAGCACCTACCGAAATAAAATCAACACCGGTTTGTGCCACTTCGCGAATGCTCCGCTCCGTAATACCTCCCGAGGCTTCTGTCTCAAATCTTCCATCTATCAATTGTACCATCTCGGTCATCATTGGGGGTGGCATATTGTCCAGCATAATACGATGGACATTCCCGACCCTCAGCACTTCTCTTACTTCTTCGGCTGTCCGGGTTTCGATTTCAATCCGTAAATCTTTCCCCAAACCGGTGAGATACCGGTTGCAAGAAAGAATCGCCTTCTCAATACCACCGGCAAAATCAATATGATTGTCCTTCAACATCACCATATCATAAAGTCCAAAACGATGGTTGTGCCCGCCACCGATGGTGACAGCCCATTTTTCCATCATTCTAAATCCCGGAGTTGTCTTGCGGGTATCCAAAAGCTTTGCCTTCGTTCCATC
>CAZLTF010000159.1:0-2830 GCA_964562195.1 uncultured Bacteroidales bacterium
ATACCTTGATTGTAGGAAAAATCGGCGTTGCCCGGAGTCAGATCATAAAGATAGTAATAAGCATTATAATTTCCACCCAGTCCCCAATTAAAATGATAGTAGCCATTGTCCTGATATCCGTCACAAATAAATCCGTGTCCCATAGTGGCATTTTGATTAAATCCTTGAAAATAAACCGGACGCAGTTGATCCAATTCATTTCTTAGGATAATATTCCACTCAAAATCCGTATAATTGCTCTGATGTAGCATCTCATTATTATCCTTATACTTGAAGTAGTCCGCCATTGCAGGAATTGCCGCAAATGACCATGCATAAGAGATCGCCGGACCGTAATGCATATCCACCGCCACACCACAATGATATAGCAATTGCGTAGCTGCCGGACTGGAAGTAGCATCATACATACTATCAAAATGATAGGTCGTATTGCCAAAATTTGCGCTCAAAATACCATAACCGGATGAATATTCATGGTATCCGCTGCCCTGAGAAGGATGTTGCCAATAATACATAATTTGTCCCATAGCTACGGCTAAGCATCCTACTTTCGTATGTCCACCCGAACCATTAGGGTCAGCAGGACAATCCGCATTCCAAGGACTACTCAGATGCCAATTGGATGTGGTTAGCGGTGCTATGTCTTTTGCATTGTTCTCCAAAAGCGAATGCTTCCCACTTATCAGCAAGTGCCATTGATTTTGATTTGGCAGGTTCAGAATTTTGTTTTCGCGAATATAGTTTATCTGTTTTGAATATTTCTCTATTTGTTCGTAAACTGCCGTTTCTTTTTGGATTGGGACAACAAAATCCTGATCCCAAGAATATGCTAATACCGGTTTGCAGTTGACATCAGAAGAGAGAAGAAGAAAACCATGTGGCTTGAATCTTAGTAGATATAAGCCTTGTGTGCTTTCGCTTTGTATGACGGTATCTATGGTGAGTTCTTTTTTTGTTGAGAAATGTTGTGCAATTTGTTGAACCCATTCATAGGAAACACTTTGCGAAAACAAGCCGGAAGACAGAATGAACATCACTCCTGAAAAGATGTAAGTTGTCAGTTTTTTCATAAAATATATTTTGCAAACAATAAAACAGAACTTTTAAAATAGCAAAACCGGTATCAACTTATCACACTCCAGTCAAACTTATTTTTTTTATTTTCTATCAAATAATTGCGCAAAGCTTGGTTTTCCTTTTTTAGGAGGTTTGGGTCTGCTTCCAAAAGCTGCAATGCTTCTTCGCGTGCATATTTGAGTATTTTTTCATCTTTGATGATATTGGCAATTTTAAATTCCATCACTCCGCTTTGTTGTGTTCCTTTCATATCTCCCGGTCCTCTCAGCTTCAAATCTACTTCCGCTATTCTGAAACCATCATTACTATCGACCATTGTTTGAAGGCGGATTTTTGCTTCTTTGCTTAGTTTGTAGTCGGACATCAAAATACAGTGGGATTGATTGGCTCCTCTACCTACACGTCCTCGCAATTGATGAAGTTGGGAGAGTCCGAAGCGTTCGGCATTTTCGATTACCATGACAGAAGCATTGGGGACATCTACCCCGACTTCGATCACAGTTGTAGAAATCATTATTTGGGTTTCGCCTTTGGCAAAACGCTGCATCTCAAATTCTTTGGTCTTAGACTCCATTTTGCCATGCAGAATACTGATTTGATAGTCCGGTATGGGAAAATACCGAGTTATTGCTTCATAGCCTTCGATTAGATTTTTGAGATCCAACTTTTCCGATTCTTCGATTAGCGGATAGACAATATATATCTGTTCTCCTTCTTGAATCTTTCGTTTCAAAAAACCGAAGAGCCTCAGGCGGTCTTTTTCATACAGATGGATTGTCTGAATTGGTTTTCTTCCGGGCGGAAGTTCATCAATGACGGATACATCCAAATCACCGTAGAGGGTCATTGCCAATGTGCGGGGGATAGGAGTGGCAGTCATCACCAAAATGTGTGGCGGATTTTGATTCTTTTTCCAGAATTTGGCTCGCTGTGCGACTCCGAAACGATGCTGCTCATCAATGACTACAAATCCCAAATTCCGAAAGACTACCGTGTCTTCGAGCAAAGCGTGGGTGCCTATTAAGATATTCAGTTTGCCGGATTGTAAATCTTCATCAATTTGCTTACGATCCTTTTTTTTGGTAGAACCGGTGAGCAGGGCAATATGTATTTCCATTCCTTCCAAAAATTTCCGGATACTATTGAAATGCTGTGTTGCCAAAATTTCGGTGGGAGCCATGATAGCGGTTTGATACCCATTGTCGATCGCTATCAACATACTCATCAAAGCAACCAAAGTTTTTCCACTGCCTACATCTCCTTGTAGCAAACGATTCATTTGGATTCCTTTTCCTAAATCATTTCGTATCTCTTTGATTACTTTTTTTTGAGCTTGTGTCAGTTTGAAAGGTAAGTTTTGATGAAAAAACGTATTGAAATATTTGCCAATTTGGCTAAATACAAAGCCTTTGATTGTTTTGCGCCGGACTAACTTTTTGCCGATTAATTCCAACTGGATAAGAAATAGCTCTTCAAATTTCAATCTTCTTATGGCTTGATCCAGAGCAATAGTAGAGCTGGGAAAGTGTATTTCGCCAAAAGCGATATTACGAGCCATCAATTTATATTTGTGAAGAATTTCTACGGGAATATTTTCCACAATAATATCAATGACTTGAGGAATAAGATTTCGAAGGAGTTTTTGAATATTTCGAGTATCCAGATTTTTGGATTTGCATTTTTCGGTGCTATGATATACAGGATGCAATTTGCTCCCCTCTATCTTGTTGATTTCTTCTTCTGCGTCCACCTC
>CAZLTF010000160.1:0-4148 GCA_964562195.1 uncultured Bacteroidales bacterium
ATTGCTTCATTCTTTAAATATGAAGAAGTTCCGTTTTTTATGGCTAATACCAATGAACGGAAAAACATAAAAATAAACATGCAAAATTAAATATTATTTGATTTCAAAAGATAGTTTTTCAAAAATAAAATACGATCCGGTATTTTATTCTGTCCTGATGAAGTGTTCTGTTTTAGCCCTTCGGGCAAAAAATACAAACTCAACGGGATTTTTTGAACAAGGACGCTATAGTGTGCGATGTGTCGAACAAAACAAAATGCCTAAATAGGGTCTGCTGAAAAACTCTTATAGGGGATGTTTTCGTTTCATAGAAGCACCTACCTATATTACGGAAATTATGATATTTGAACTATTTGGGATTGAAATTTGTTCATATCCTGAAACATATAAAGTTTTGAGAATGAAAAGAAATATTGGAAATACTGACAAATTGATACGTTATATCATAGCATTAGCGATTTTATCCTTATATTATTTCAAATGGGTAGATGGCATACTCGGATTGGTTGTGATAGCAATAGCATTTGTTTTTGCCATTACCGGATTGACGGGTTTTTGTCCGTTTTATCTTCCATTTGGTATCAATACCAGGCGCAAGAAAAAAGAAGAATCCGAATATGAGGAAGTAGAGTAATTATTCTGCAAAGCGGAGCAAAATTTTGCCTTCCGACATATTTTTAATGTAATCTTTGAGAGCGGATTTCAGGTCTCTGCCATTTTCGATTTTGCGGATAGAAATAAGTTGGGGATGGTGTATGATATCGTGCTGAATCTCTTCAAAGATATTTGTTATTTCTGCGAATGATTTGTTTTTTTTCCAATGAGGTAGATTGAATCCTAAGATATTTTTTTCTTGAAAGATTATTTTGATAGGATCAATATTCTGTATATTTTTTCCTGCAAGCCCTCCGTAAACAATAATATTTGCCTTGTTAGCAGGTGGTAATGCATCCATCAAAAAGGCGGTTTCTTCTCCTGCGACGGCATCCAGTACGACATTGACATTCAGTTGGTTTGAGAGTGATTTTAGCTGATCTGGAAAATCTTTGTCCTGACTATTGAGAACATATTTTTCAGTTGCAAGCAATTTTACTTTGGTTTCTTCTTTGCGTACGATGTTGATGAGTGGGATATTCATTTTCCGGGTAAAAAACCGTATCCACTTTCCCACCAATCCACCGGCTGCATTTTGGATCATTGCTTTGACGGACAATTCTTTTGCGGTTTGCATCAGAGCATAGGCTGTCAAGGGGTTGATGGCAAGTGCAGCGGCTTTTTTTATTGGAAGTTGTTCTTGCAAAAGAATAATATCATTTTCGTTGGCAATAAAATGTTCAGCCCAAGTGCCTTGATGATTTTCTTGTACGAAAGCAGCCACTTTTTTGCCATGTAGATGAGTCATATTCAGTCCACATCTTATGATGGTGCCTGAGGCTTCAAATCCGGGTACTACCGGAAGGGGTTTTGTGATTCCATAAGCTCCTTGCATAAAGGCGATATCCGAAGGATTGATAGAGGCATAAGCGGTACGAATCAAAACTTCGTTTTCTTGTAAGGGAGGAAGGCTAAATTCTTGATACTTAACTGATAGCATCCCTCTGATGAGGTTGGGATGATAGAGTGGGAGTAGATTTCCGTGTGTTTTCATAGGTTCAACTCGTGTTTATTTTTCAAAATGTTTTTCGATATATTTGCGGGCATTTTTGATGGCTTCTTCCAATTTGTCATTCAGGACTACGACATCAAAATACCGGGCATATTTCATCTCGGATTCGGCTTTGTTAAGGCGTTTGGCAAGGCTTGCCTCATCTTCGGTCTGACGATTTATAAGTCTGGTTCTCAGTGTCTTGATGGAAGGAGGCTTGACAAAAATCGACAAAGCACGATCTCCATATTGTTTTTTGATATTCATTCCTCCTTTGACATCCACATCAAAGATAACATGTTTCCCTTCATTGAGAAGTCTCTCTACTTCGGTTTTCAATGTACCGTAAAACTGATTGTCATATACTTCTTCCCATTCAACAAATTCGTCATTTTTGATTTTTTCTCTAAATTCTTCGGCAGTAATGAAATAATAATCTTTTCCTTCTTCTTCATAATTTCGTTTTTGGCGTGTGGTAGCTGTCACGGAGAATGCCAAATCGGGAATCTGTTTTATCAACTCCCTTACGATGCTTGTTTTTCCTGCACCGGATGGTGCGGAGAATATGATCAATTTTTTATCTTTCATCTTTTCGGTATGTGTGTCATATATATTGTGCAAAATATCAAACAGGCAATATAAAACCCTGTTGCATATTGAATAATTAATGTAATATTTTGAATATCATCTCTTTATATAGTTCTCCTTCGGGAGTGCCAATATTTTCGACTCCTTTGGCTTTCAGGTCGTATTCTCTCAATATGCCGACAATTTCGATCAACTTGGCAGTAGAATAATTGCGGGCAGCAGTGGAATAATCCTTAATGAAGTATGGGTTTATTCCTAAGGCGGAAGCTACATTTCTATTAGATTTGTCTTTCAATTGTCTGTATATCAATATTTTGCTAAAATATGTGAATAGCATATACACATTTCTAATCAAAGGAGCATCTTTGGGATTGGCAGCAAAATAATCTACGATTTTATTTGCTTTTAGGATATTTTTCGTGCCCAAAGCATTTTGCAATTCAAAAAGATTATAATCTTTGCTGATGCCGATATATTCTTCGATATGTTTGTCCGAGATGGTTTCTTGGGCGGCAATATTGATCATTAATTTGTCCAATTCATTGGAAATTTTTTCCAAACTTGTACCAAGAAATTCTACAAGCATTAGTGCCGCTTTGGGTGAAATTTTATATTGTTTCTCAGCGAGATATTCGTTGATCCACTTAGGAATTTGATTTTCGTAGATTCGTGGCGATTCAAAAAAGGCACCTTTTTTGAGAACACTTTTATAAAACGCTTTTCGTTTGTCAATTTTTTTGTGTTTATAGTTGAGTACAAGGATGGTCGAATCCAATGGGTGGTCGATGTATGCTTGTAAATTTTCAATTTTGTTGAGGCTCTGAGCTTCTTTGATAATCACTACATTATGCGAAGCAGCCATAGGAAATTTTTTGGCAATACCGGTGATGGTATCGACATTGGTTTCTTTGCCGTACAATATGCTCATATTGAAAGATTTTTCGACTTCCGTCAATACGGAATCTTCGATAAATCCGGATATTTTATCAATAAAATAGCTTTCTTCACCGCTCAAAAGATATACGGGATAATAGATTCTTTTGTGGAGATCAGCGAGTATTTCATTGATTTTGAATGCAGGCATGGATAACGAATATTAGTTGAAACGTAAATGTTTGACTGTCAAGCCGTCATCGATTAGCAATTGCAATGATTCGATGCCAATTTTTAAATGATCTTCTACATAATTTTCGGTGACGATACGATCTTTTTCTTCGGTTTTTACACCCGAAGAAATCATAGGTTGGTCGGAGACTAAAAGAAGGGCACCGGTAGGTATTTCATTGGCAAAGCCAACGGTAAATAAGGTGGCAGTCTCCATATCAATAGCCATTGCACGCGTTTTGCGAAGATATTTTTTAAATGTTTTGTCGTGTTCCCAAACCCGGCGGTTGGTAGTATAAACAGTACCTGTCCAATAGTCCCTGCCACGCTCGCGAATGGTCGTGGAGATGGCTTTTTGAAGATTAAATGCGGGTAATGCAGGGACTTCCGGTGGAATATAATCGTTGGATGTCCCTTCTCCTCGTATCGCAGCTATAGGTAATATCAGATCTCCAAGATTGTTTTTCTTTTTCAATCCTCCACATTTTCCTAAAAACAATACGGCTTTCGGCTCGATGATCCCCAACAAATCCATAATAGTAGCAGCATTGGGACTTCCCATCGTGAAATTTATTATTGTGATACCATTGGCAGAGGCACAGGGCATCGGACGGTCTTTCCCGACAATCTCAACATTGTTCCATTCGGCAAACAAATCTACATAATGTTGAAAATTGGTAAGTAAGATATAGTCTCCAAAATTTTCAAGCTCCATACCCGTGTAGCGGGGCAACCAATTCTTTATTATTTCCTTTTTTGTTTTCATATAAATCCTTTTTTTTCAATTGTAAATCTCAATCCGGTTGGATAT
>CAZLTF010000161.1:0-6942 GCA_964562195.1 uncultured Bacteroidales bacterium
AGATAGTTAAGAAAATAAGTTTGATCTTTATAGGTATCTACCGGAGCACTAATATAATATCTCCCATGTCTTTTTTTTACTTGTGCGTAATGACCGCTTGCTACATATTCAATGCCATTATTGTCTGCTGTAAGCAGTAAATTTTTCCATTTTATCATCTTGTTGCAAAGAGGACATGGACTTGGAGTATCGCCCTTCTGGTAAGCATCGACAAAACTTTTGATTACATTCTCCTCAAATTCTTTACGGATGTTGTCTATAATCAATGGTATTCCCCAATTTGCACAATTTTTTTTTAGCTCATCAAGATATGATTCGTTAGCGGTCTGAACAAATGTATAAGCATATACATCATAATCTTGTTTTTGGAGCAAAACCGCCGCCATCGTACTATCAATTCCTCCACTCATAGCCAATAGTACTTTTTTCTTTTCAAACTTATCTCTCATCATATCCGGTTGGTGACATTCCAATTTTCAACTCAAAAAACAGCGTGCAAAAGTAAATTAAATTCTAATGGCAAAATCAAATTAGAAGAAATATCAAATACAAATAGCCGCCAAAGGAAAATCCAACACTGTATGTTTGAAGCAAAACACCAATTTATTAATCAAAGATTAATTTTGAAAGGATTCACCTATCCGCTACGTCGGGTGCGTTAGTTCCTTTGCCGGCATAAGAGGTGTTGCTTGTTTTATGCAAGATCACCTCCTCTCAAAGCAACAACCTACTCACCGTAAGCAATGCTGTGTTTCCGTTGCATTTTTCTTTACTACACCAATATTGACGCATAGTCCGACTCTACTCAACACATTGCATATTGGCTTTTCGCAACGAACATATATGCGGACATTGAAAAAAAATAAAAAAAATATTTTGTAAAACGATTTTTTTTCTACCTTTGCAAAAGAAAGTTCAGCAATGTTTTGCTACTACGATAAAAATGAATGAATAATACAGGAGGAAAGAGCCGTCAGTCTTGACGGCTTTTTTTATTTTTCTTTTTGTCATTAACCTGTGTCAGGGGGTCAGTTCAAAAAGTAGGGAGAGCGGAGGATAATCTATAATACCCTCATTTGTTTAGACCACATTTCATTATTTCTTAGTTGAATTTTTAATGCTTATGCCGGTGTTTTTTTTTTAATAAGTGAGACAGTCAAAATAGATTTTTCCTTCTGATTTATATTCCATAAAACTCCATTACATCTGTTTGTATTACAACTTTCAAATAATCAACAAATTCAGTATTTATATTTTCTATGTTTGAAAGAATTAATAATTCTTTCTTTACACTTTCAGCATTATCAAGAGATTTGTAATAATAGTATTGTATAATACCTCTCCCGACTTGTCTGTTTGTTGATTTTCATATTTAGAACTTTCTTTTTTATGAACGTTTCTTTATGAAATTCGGGCGATCAACAGATATTAATATTCATACTCTTCTATATATTTCTCACTATCTTCAAATCTAAAAATGATTTTTTTTATCAATGTATAATACCCTCATTTGTTTAAATCTATTTACGTTGTTTCATAGTTGAATTTTTAATGCTTATGCCGATATTTTTTAAAGAACGATTTTTTCGGGGCAAAGATAGTTTTTTTTATTAATATGGGGTGCGAAAGATGGATTTTTTTCTCAAATTGAATCTTTTTCATCAATTGGCTAAATACAATCATGCTTACCCAAATATGTTGCCGGTATTTTTTTTGCAAAGTTGCCACTACAATTACACCCATCATACATTCGCATCACTCTCTCCCCTACCCGAAGATTTTCCTTTGTTGAAATATTTTCGTTGTAAATATAAAATGACCAACAAATAGGCAAATAAAAGAACTCCGGTGATGATAAGTTGGTTTGAATCATGAAACAATCCGGGAAGATCTCTCAAAGATGCGCCGATGAATGCATCAATCAGGTCTGTCGGCAATAGTCCCACAAAAGTTCCCAACATATACTCCATTGGACGCTTGCTAAATAAGGAAAAATAAAAATTTATCAGATTATTGGGAACGACATAAGAAGTGCGCAATATGACTACTTTCAAGAAGGTATTTTCCTTAACCGCACCTTCCATAAATTTAAAATATTTTTTATCCTTCTGTCTCTTTTGATAATAGTCAAATAAAATATATCTCGTCACAAGCAGATGTGCAAAAATCGCAAGTGTATTGGCAAGCCATCCGACAATTCCTCCAAACCAAAAGCCAAAAAAGAAACCAAATAATATTTTAAATTGCAAAAGTGGCAAACCGAAAACCGAAAACACAATCATAAACCCTAATAATGAGAGCGTTACCGCCCAAAAATTATGCTGTGCAAAATCATGATACGAATCGAGTTTCTCTACCGAAAACCAATCCGCACCATTTTGGGTATAAAACAAAATCACAAACAAAAGCAGCAAAATCAAATAAACCCAAACAATAATTCCTTTCTTCTTCAACATTTATTTCTATTTGTACAAAAGCAATCAATTCATAATTTTTCACATCATCGATGAAAACGCAAAAGTAATTTAATATTTGCAATCCGTAAGCATTTATTTTCCCAATCCCATCCTATTCTTCACAGAATAAAACAGGGTCTGCTGAAAATCACAAAAGTGCCTTCTTTTTTTTCAAAAAGAATCTAAGGGATTGAGGCAGGATCGTTATGGTTACGGTGTTGAAGTGTGCTATAGCCCCTTGTATATTTGTCATCAAGCTTGAAAATATCCAAAAAAAGAGAATGATCCGAAAACAAATTGGAGAGTTAAACGTTATAAGCAAAAAAATACTATTTCTGTATTAAACACGAATGAATTTGATGCTTACGCAAAAAAAAATACATACGCTTATACTTCTGCTAACACTGATAGGTGGTGTACAAGCACAGCAGGATGCGGTATTTTCACAGTTCTATGCCAATCCTTTGTATCTCAATCCGGCTCTCGCCGGAAACGGAGACTGTATGCGTGCCATCGTAAGTTATCGCAACCAGTACCCCAATATTCCGGACACCTATATCGATTATAATCTCGGTATTGATGGATATTTACCATTCTTGCATGGAGGAATTGGGATATTATTGGAGTCGGACAGAAAAGGCAATGACACATTTGTCACGAATAACATTAGCGGCATTTATGCATATCAGATGATGTTAAGCTCACATACGGCACTGAATGCAGGATTTCAGATTCATTACCGGCAATATTCTTTTCAAGGAAACGATCTTATCTTTCAAGATATGATAGATCATAATAGCGGGCTTGTCAATCCCGTTTCGGGAGATATCGGCGCTTCCGGTTTTTCTTCCCGGAATATTGATTATTCGGCAGGTATGTTTTTTGACTTTTCCGAAAAATATTTTCTGGGAATATCCGCACATCATTTGACCGAAATTTCGACTCCTTACTATCCGGAAGACAACAAAAATTATTTAAAAAGAAAATATAGTATTCACGGAGGAATGAACATCCCCTTATACATGTCCTACTACCGGATGCAACTTTCTCCCAACTTTATTGTCCAACTTCAAAATGAAATACTTAGAATAAATGGAGGTTTTAATTTTACATATTGGATGTTCACCGCAGGATTGTGGTATCACAATGTGAAAAATACCTCCGAAAGTTTAATAGGAATAATAGGAATAAATACAGGAAAAATAAAATTGGGCTATAGCTATGACTTTGTTTTGAGCGGACTTTCCGGAGCATCCGGAGGGAGTCACGAAATAAGTCTATCGTATCATTTTTTATGTGTTGAAAAAAAACATAAAAAAAATACAATAAATTGTCCTGAATTTTAGTTACTTTTGCAGCAAATTTTAATGGTATTATGATAAAAAGAACATTTTTAATTGTAAGTGCTTTTGTTTCAGTTGTTTTACTAACAATGTCTTGTAGCAAAGACGTGTCAAAAACAACCGGTTGGGAGTATAATAGTAAGAAAAACGGAGGCTTTGAGAAGAGAGATTACGCCGAACAAGAGACCGGACCCGGTCTGGTTTTCGTCGAAGGAGGTACTTTTACGATGGGAGCCAACTATGATGACCCCATTTATGAACGCAATTCTGCACCCCGTAGAGTGACCGTTCGTTCATTCTATATGGATGAGACTGAAGTTAGAAATTTGGACTACGTCGAATATCTTTATTGGTTGTCCAGAGTCTTTGGCGCAGACCATCCGGAAGTTTACAACAAAGCACTCCCCGACACATTGGTGTGGCGTGAAAGATTGGCTTACAACGAACCCCTGGTGGAGCTATATCTGAGACATCCCGCCTATAGGGATTATCCCGTTGTCGGAGTCAATTGGCTGCAAGCAAATGACTATTGCGCATGGCGTACGGATAGAGTGAATGAAAAAAGATTGATCGAGAAAGGTATTCTCGAACACGATCCTGATCAGGTCAACTCCACAAACTTCAATACCGAAGCCTATCTTACCGGTCAATATGAAGGTATCGTACGGAGAAATCTTACCGACCTCAACCCTAACGGAACAGGAGAGAGACGCGTACGCATGGAAGACGGCATCCTATTGCCTCGCTATAGACTTCCTACCGAAGCAGAATGGGAATATGCAGCCGTTGCCCTTATCGGAAATACAGACTACGAAAGGATCACAGATCGTAGAATGTATCCTTGGAACGGAAAACCACTTCGTGCTAATGACAAAACATATTACGGTGTCTTTCTCGCAAACTTCAAGAGAGGTCGTGGTGATTATGCCGGAGTCGCCGGAAATCTTAATGATGCCGCTATCGGACCCGCTCCGGTTGCTACACACTGGGCTAATGATTATGGAATCTTCAATATGGCAGGCAATGTCAGCGAATGGGTCGAAGATGTTTATCGCCCTATGTCACATTATGATGTGGACGACTTGGCTGCTTTTCGTGGAAATGTATTCCTCAAAAAGAAAACCGATGAAGAAGGCAACTATATCTTCAATGATACTACCGGAAGAATTGAGTATGAACCTCAACCTATCGAGGAAATCGGAAACAGACAAAATTATAGAAAAGCCGATAACATTAATTATATAGATGGTGATTATCAATCCAGTTTGGAAAAATCAGATTGGGTTAAAGACAAAGATGACTCTCACTCTTCTACGATGTATGATTATGCCAAGTCCAGTATGATCAACGACAAAGTGAGGGTATATAAAGGTGGCTCTTGGAAAGATGGTCCTTACTATTTGATGCCTTCTACAAGAAGATATTTAGATGAAAATCTTTCTGCCAATTATATCGGATTCCGTTGTGCTATGGATAGAACCGGCGATATGATGGGCGGCAGAAAAAAATAATTTGATCCTCAAAAAGAATAATAAAAGCCTGAAGCTATTTCAGGCTTTTTTTGTAAAACCATAGATTCTCCGAATGAAAAAAATCCTTCTCATCCGTTTTAGCTCTATCGGGGATATCGTTTTGACATCCCCCTTGCTTAGAACACTCAAGAAACAAATGAAAAATTGCGAAATACATTTTTTGACAAAAAAGCAATTTCTCCCTGTCTTACAAGCCAATCCCCATATCGACAAACTCCACTTGCTGGATGACAATATGAAAGCACTTCTTCGCCAATTACAAAAGGAAGAATTTGATGTTATTATTGATTTGCACAAAAATCTACGAAGTCTTCGCGTCAAAGCCAGCCTTCGCAAAACGTCTTACAGCTTCGACAAAATTAATCTCCTCAAATTTCTTTCTACAAGCTTGAAAATCAACAAACTTCCAAAAATTCATATCGTAGATCGATATTTTGAAAGCCTGAAGCCCCTGTCTATCATAAATGACGGACAAGGTCTGGAATATTATATTCCGCAAAATGAAGAAGTGAATATCAAACAGAGATTTCCTCAAATTGCTTCCCCCTACAATGTGTGGGTGATCGGCGGACAACATCAGACGAAAATCTTCCCCCGAGAACGAATCATAAATATTCTACGCAAAACGGATGAACCATTTATCCTTCTCGGTGGAGCCGAGGATGCCAAGACGAAAAACTTTATTGCCGGACATTTTGATTCGAGGGTTGTCAATGCAAGCGGACAATTTTCGCTCAATCAATCTGCCTCTATCCTTCGTCAAAGCCGGAAAGTATATACCAATGATACCGGATTGATGCATATTGCCGCTGCATTTCACAAAATTATCATCAGCTTCTGGGGAAATACCATCCCCGGTTTCGGAATGTATCCTTACCTTTCACATCCCGAATCAAAGATGTTGGAAGTAAAAAATCTAAGTTGCCGCCCTTGCAGTAAAATCGGTTTTCAAAAATGTCCTAAAGGACACTTCAAATGCATGATGGATATTCCCGAAGAGGATATTCTCTCCACTTTTGACCGTGAAGACCCTATTTAGTGCTTGGTACAAAACGCCAATTTGTTCATCGGTATTATTGATTTTAAAGGTATTCACGTATTCGCTGTGCCCGGCTCTTCGATACGCTCGTGTTTAAGGCAATCATCCCGAAGTTTCGTACCGGACACTATTTAGAAGCAATTTATAATGAATAGGCAGGGTTTCGTTTTATTATTTATTTACTTTTGCAAAAAAACAAATGGAATGTCAAGAATAAGAATAGCAATAAATGGATTTGGACGAATCGGAAGAATGTTTTACCGTGTTGCATTTGACGAAGACAAATTTGAGATTGTCGCCATCAATGATTTGATGGACAATATGACGATCCAACATCTTTTGAAATATGATTCTGTACATCGCAATTTCAAAAATGAAGTCTTATTGCAAGATGATATGCTTATTTGTGCGAAGCAAGGTACCCAACTTTTGCATATCGCCGATCCTGAAAAACTTCCTTGGAAAGAACTAAAAATAGATTTGGTCATTGAGGCAACCGGACTTTTTGTAAAAAAAGCAGATGCCGAAAAACACTTGTCCGCCGGAGCGGCAAAAGTGATCATCTCCGCCCC
>CAZLTF010000162.1:0-3752 GCA_964562195.1 uncultured Bacteroidales bacterium
AGAAACTTGCTCGTCAGTTTGAAAAAGTTAGTGTGAAGTGCCTCTTCTTGAATTGATTGGATGCAAAGTAGTTCGCCCATACCTAAAAATACGATTCTGTGACTTGTATTGAATGTTTTGTAAGCGGTATTGCTTAGTATGATGTTTTGATTATGCAATCTTATGATTCCTCTCAAAATCTCGATTCTATTATTTATCATAAGTTGACTTCTAATATCGATGGGAAATAAAGCATCAAAATAGATGTTTTCTACAGAATATCCGTTGGAGAGGAAGACAACACTTCTATAGGGGCTATAAACAAAAAAATCTCCTTTCCCGTTAATATTTGAATTCAGGTTGATGTCTGCTTGAATCGATAATTTGGTTTTTGTTTCAATTCTTAAATGGGTTTTTTCGCCCAATTGGAAGTAGTAGGTGTCTGTTTTGTTTATTGTGTTTGAGTTTGACATCATGGGGCATAATAAAGTCAATATTAATACAAAATATGGTACTAACTTTGCAATTTTGTCGAAAATATCCACTTTCCCCTTGTTTATATTTTTCCCCATTCTAAATTTCATAATGCAAAATAAATGAAAATAATAATACAAAATACAATTTTTTTTATTTTTTTTGTCTTTTATTGGTAGAACATATTTATGCCGATTTTTCTTTTATAATTGCCTTGCGTGTAAACGTTGAAAAAATATGTAGAAAGGTGTTGGCGATACGGCTTAAGTGGGTGGCATTGGTTTGTGACTGTTTTTTGGGGAGGGGAGGGGAGAAGTGTGTTTTTTTTTTGAATATTAACGGTGTAAAATGTTTGTAGATTTGATGTGTTATCGAAAAAAACAAAATAATATGCTTTTTATAATAAAAAAAATTATATCTTTGCTCTGTGTTCTTTAAACATTTATAATATGAGACAAATTGTATATTTTACTACTTTCATTCTGCTGTTTGTGATACTCAATCAGTCGTGTTACAAAGAGCGTTTGCATCTCGACAAAGTGAAAGCCGGATCGTGGGATGCTCAGTGGGCTATTCCTATCGCCAATGCAGAATTAAGTCTGAAAGGAATTCTCGGTGATAGTACCGGAATCATTCATACCGATAATGATGGCTTTATCTCTTTGGTTTATGAAAGTCAGCATTTAATTCAGCTTCATGCGGATGAATATCTTCATTTGGATGATATCTCTTCCGATGAAAGTGTTGAGTTTGATTTACCACCTATTCCGGATGGGATTACCATTGATCTACCACCGATAGAAATGAATATCCCATTGGAGGTTGCCGGTAAAAGAATTGATAGTCTCATTTTGAATGATGGATTATTGACGATTGCATTAACTACCAATTTAAATAAAAATACCGCAAGTCTGGAGCTGGAAATTCCCTCTTTGCGAAATGCCAATAATGAAGCTTTGGTCTTGCTTTTTGATTTGTCAAATGCCGGAAATGAGAGTATTACCATCCAAAAAGAACAAGATTTGGAGAATTACCGGATTGTTACTATTGAGGAAGACGACACTCAGAAACTGCAGCTTGCGCTGAAAGCAACCGTCACAGGCGATAGTAAACCCAACAACTCTCCTTATTCATTTGATATTGATTTTCAATTTTCAGCTATGGATTTGCATGCTTTTTATGGATATTTTGGGGCGGAGACCCTGCCTTTTCAAGATACTATTCAGCTTGGAATATTCGGTGCAACGGAGTTGGGTGGTATTAGTTTTGCGGATAATAGTTTGCATTTTAGCCTGACGGCTGACAATTCATTTGGAATTCCCTTACAACTCGATATTGTTGAGAGTAAAGCCTATCATTTGTCTCCTCCCGAACAAGAAGTCCCTATTTATTTCCTGGGAGAAGGAAATCCGCAAGTCATTGATATTCTGTCCCCCTCCTTTGCCGAAATAGGACAGACCAAACATACGAATATTTCAGCTACAACGTCCAATATTTCCAACGCCATTGCCATTAGTCCTCAGCAAATATGTTTGGGAATTGAAGGAAATGTAAATCCCGATGGTGATCCGGATGCCCTGAATTTTATTCTTGAAGATAGTTATTTCAGTGCCGATTTTCGCGTTCAGATGGATATGTTCGGACAAATTAACGGTTTTGTGCTTGTAGATACTATACCTCTGAAAGACAGGCTGTTTGATAACTTGAAAGATCTGGAACTTACGTTTGATATATTGAATGGCTTTCCGCTTGAGGCCAGTTTAGAGATTTTCTTTCTTGATTCGACCAATACTTCTTGGTACACGGTCGGGGAAGCGGATGAACTCTTTGTCGAAGGAGCTACGGTCAGTGGAGCACCGGACTATCGCGTAGTCGAAGAGGCACATAAACTTTCCTCTCTTGCTTTCGGGGATACGATCACCGGCAACCTCTCTACCTTCAAAAATTTAGTTGTGAAATCAAAACTTTCTACTACAAACAGTGACCTTGTTAAAGTCTATGACGATTATCAAATAAAAGTAAAAGTTGGTGCAAAATTTAAAACTTCTATCAATTAATCCTAACTCTCTGTTATTATGAAAAAGTATATTTTTATTGTATTTGTTCTCTGGCTAAGTGTCTCGACCTATGCTCAAGGTGGGCGTTCTTTGTATTTTATGGAACAAGTGCCTTTTTCCAATACCGTCAATCCGGCTTTTCATCCGGAACATAAGTTTTATATTAATCTACCGGTTTTTTCGATTTATCAAAATGTGGAACTCCCTTTTGCGTTGAACAAATTGTTAACTAAAATACCGGATGAAGACTCATTAATGATTAATTTTGATTATTTGAAGCATTCGTTAGACGAACAAAATACCTTTGCATTTAACAATGTCATCGAATTGGTAAAAGTGGGATTTAAGATAAAAAATCATTATTTTCATTTGGGAATAAATCAAAGGTTGGATGTAAGTATGGATCTGGATAAAGACCTGATTCTTCTGTTTTTAGCAGGAAATGGTAGCCCTGAATTACTGGGAAAAGAGGTGGATATTGCCAAGTCCGGATTCAATGCCAATCTTTACCATGAAGCATATCTGGGCTACAATATTACGTTGTTTGAAAAACTTACCTTAGGAGTGAGAGCCAAGTATCTGCGAGGCGTGGGAAATATCTCTACGAAAAAGTTTAATGTGAATTTCAAAACGGATGATTCTACCTACTTTATCCATTTGTCCTCAGACATTGAGATACAACAAACCACTGACATTAGCCAATTTACACAAGGTACCAGCTTGGTAAATATGGGTAATAATTCCGGCTATGCATTTGATTTTGGGTTAAATATGGATATTAATGATAAATTGAGAGTGAATATGAGTGTGATGGATATCGGTAGTATTTATTGGAATGAGAATGCACATGTCTCCCGTAGCATTAATCCAAATCATGAGTTTGTTTTCAAAGGACTTAGCTTTACTGATTCTACGGCAGTCAAGCCCAATGCCATTTTGGATTCCATCAAAAACAGCTTTGCTATGACCACAGAAGATAAAAGCTATATCTCTTATCTACTCCCTAAAGTCTATCTTGGCGCTTCGTATTCGATTTTCGGCAGCGGTCAATTGGGTTTTCTTTATAGAACGGATATTGCTAATACAAAAGACATTCTTCAGAATCCATATTCTTTGACACTCAATTATAAACATGTGCTATTCAATATGTTGAGCCTTCAAGCCAATTATTCGATAATCAATAATACTTACAACAACATTGGTGCCGGAGCATCTTTCAAATTGGGACCTATCATCATTTAT
>CAZLTF010000163.1:0-8218 GCA_964562195.1 uncultured Bacteroidales bacterium
TGAAGCCGATGAACTGTCCTCATCATTGTGAAATTTATAAAAATACACCCCATTCATACCGGGATTTACCTATTCGATATGCAGAATTTGGTACTGTATATCGTTATGAACAAAGCGGGGAATTGCACGGATTGACAAGAGTGCGCGGATTTACTCAAGACGATGCTCATATTTTCTGCACGCCGGATCAAGTCAAAGGAGAGTTCAAGAAAGTAATGGAAATTGTAATGAAGATTTTCACGGCGCTGGATTTCAAAGATTTTATTACACAAATCAGTTTGCGCGATCCGGAAACTCCCGAAAAATATATCGGAAGTAATGAAAATTGGGAAAAAGCAGAAAATGCTATCAAGGAAGTAGCAGAAGAGAGCGGGCTGGAGACAATTGTCGAGTATGGAGAAGCTGCATTTTATGGACCCAAAATGGACTTTATGGTAAGGGATGCTTTGGGTAGAAAATGGCAATTGGGAACGATTCAAGTGGATTATAATTTGCCCGAACGTTTCCAATTGGAATATACCGGGGCAGACGGTCAAAAACATCGCCCCGTAATGATTCATCGTGCACCATTTGGCTCAATGGAACGATTTGTAGCTGTCTTAATCGAGCATACTGCAGGTAAATTTCCACTCTGGTTAGCCCCAGAACAGGCTATAATACTGCCAATCAGCGAAAAATATCAAAAATATGCAGAAAAAACTTTGCAATATCTAAATAATTACGAAATTCGCAGTTCAATTGATGGAAGAGCAGAGAAGACCGGTAGAAAAATTAGGGATGCCGAGTTGAAGCGAATTCCATTTATGTTGATCGTAGGAGAAAAGGAAGAAAACGAAGGAACAGTCTCTGTCAGAAAGCAAGGAGAAGGAGATATCGGGACTTTCACTCCGGAAGGCTTCGCCAATTTGATAAAGGAAGTAATGGATAAAGAAATAAATAAATAGTATTAACAAAAGTAAAAGGAGGAATAAATTATAGCACGTCATTTTCGTAAAAAACATTTCCGTGGAAGGGTGATCAAGGAAGACCCTCACAATATCAACAGAAGGATCAAAGCTCCGGTAATCAGAGTCGTAGGTGACAATATCAAACCGGATATTTATCAACTCGCAGATGCTTTGCGTATGGCAGAAGAGCAGGGACTGGATTTGGTAGAAATATCTCCCAATGCCAACCCGCCTGTTTGTAAAATAATAGATTATAAAAAGTTCCTATACGAGAAGAAAAAGAAAGAGAAAGAGACGAAAGCTAAATCTGTAAAGGTAGTGGTGAAGGAAATTCGTTTGGGACCTAATACGGATGATCATGACTTTAATTTTAAATTGAAGCATGCTCAAAATTTTCTCCAAGATGGAAATAAAGTGAAAGTGGATGTTTTCTTTAGAGGACGTTCGATCATTTATAAAGACAAAGGAGAAATTATCCTGTTGCGCTTTGCTCAAGAGCTGGAAGATTACGGTATCGTAGAAAGAATGCCTAAGCTTGAAGGGAAAAGAATGATTATGATAATCGCTCCGAAAAAGAAGAAAAATTAATTTAAATAAATTGTAGAATGCCAAAGATGAAAGTAAAATCCGGTGCAAAAAAAAGAATCAAGATCACCGGTTCAGGTAAACTGAAACGTAAGCATGCTTACAAAAGTCACATTCTGACAAAGAAAACCAAGAAACAGAAACGTAGATTGGGAGAATTTGTTATTGTGTCAAAAGCAGATGAGAAAAACATGAGAAACCTGCTTGCGAAGTAAAAAATTAAGTTTAAACCTTTGTATTTAGCTTTGTTGTAAGAGTCTCTAAGAAAGAGATCGCTAAATCAAAAAAAAATTAAAGTATTATGCCTAGATCAACAAACGCGGTTGCATCAAAAGCCCGCAAAAAAAAGATCCTAAAACAAGTAAAAGGACAATTTGGACGTAGAAAAAATGTTTGGACGGTTGCGAAAAACGCATACGAAAAAGGTCAACAATATGCCTACCGTGACAGACGCAAAAAGAAAGGTAATTTTAGAGCCTTGTGGATTCAAAGAATTAATGCCGGTGTGCGAGAGTATGGAATGTCATATTCCCAATTTATGGGAAAATTGCATGCGAAGGATATTCGATTGAATCGAAAAGCTTTGGCTGACTTAGCTATGAACCATCCGGAAGCTTTCAAAGCGATCGTAGATGCTGTGAAATAGCTCGAAGTCACAATAACAAAAAACCCAACCATTTTGGTTGGGTTTTTTTGTGGATATATTTTTTATTTTTGCAAAAGGCGGGTAAGAGAGAGCAATGAACTGACCTCGAATTTGTCTCAAACCGGAATTCAAGTAATAAAAAAGCCTCCGAAGAGATCGAAGGCTTGTACCCGGAGCGGGACTTGAACCCGCACGACCGCGAAGTCATTGGATTTTAAGTCCAACGTGTCTACCAATTCCACCATCCGGGCATTATGGTAAAAAAAAACCTCCTGAGAGGTTTCTTTGAGCGAAAAACGGGATTCGAACCCGCGACCCCGACCTTGGCAAGGTCGTGCTCTACCAGCTGAGCTATTTTCGCTTTTTGCATTGCAAATGTACACTTTTTTTTATTCTGCAAAATTTTTATCTGATTTTTTTTGCTTCTTTTTCCATTCGATTTATTTGGTTATTTATCAGGATTTTATAAGCATTTTTTTTATTTGATTAAGCTTCATCAAGGCTTCTACGGGTGTTAAGGTGTCAATATTAGTGTTTACGATTTCTTCTTTGATGGACAAAAGTAGAGGATCATCAAGTTGAATAAAACTCAATTGAAAATCTTCTTTCCGTTGCCGTTTGGATTCTTTGGATGAATTTTGGTTTCTCGATTGCTCAAAAATAGATAAAAGCTCTTCTGCTCTTTCGACCACAGGTCTCGGGATACCTGCCATACGGGCAACGTGAATACCAAAGCTATGTTCACTTCCTCCCGGCAATAGTTTACGCAGGAAAAGAACTTTTTTATTAATCTCTTTTACAGATACATGATAATTTTTGATTCTTCTAAAATAGTCTGTCATCTCATTTAGCTCATGGTAATGTGTAGCGAAGAGTACTTTGGCACGAAACTGTGGATGTTCATGAAGATATTCAGTGATTGCCCAAGCTATTGAAATTCCGTCATACGTAGATGTTCCCCTGCCAATTTCATCCAAGATGATAAGACTCCGGTTGGAAATATTGTTGAGAATACTTGCTGTTTCATTCATTTCCATCATAAATGTTGATTCTCCGGATGA
This sequence comes from uncultured Bacteroidales bacterium, assembly GCA_964562195.1. Taxonomy (GTDB): domain Bacteria; phylum Bacteroidota; class Bacteroidia; order Bacteroidales; family S143-32; genus S143-32. The sequence continues at coordinate 3,240 of CAZLTF010000163.1, forward strand.
CAGGTCGTCACTGGCTCCTACGCGTGTAAATATTTTGTCAACAATACCAATTTCTGCTGACTTTGCCGGAACGAAACTGCCGATTTGAGCCATTAGCACGATTAGGGCAGTTTGTCTTAGGAGTGCGGATTTTCCGGACATATTGGGACCTGTGATAATTATAAGCTGTTGCTCTTCCGTGTCTAAATAGACATTGTTGGAGATATATTCTTCTCCTATTGGTAGTTGGGTTTCTATTACAGGGTGACGTCCTTCTTGAATGTCTATTTCAAAACCCTGAGTGAGTGATGGTTTTACATAGTTTTTGTCCAGAGCATTGAGCGAAAATGATAGTAGGACATCCAATTTGCCGATAATATTTGCGTTAAGTTGAATCGGTTTAATATATTGAGCTACTGAGATGATAAGGTTTTGAAAAAGATTTTGCTCCAGGGCAAGACTTTTTTCTTCTGCACCTAAAATTTTTTGTTCATATTCTTTTAGCTCTTCTGTGATATATCTTTCGGCATTGGTGAGTGTTTGCTTACGATGCCAATCTTCGGGTACCTTATCTTTGTGTGTGTGTGTTACTTCCAGATAATATCCGAATACATTATTGTATCCAATTTTTAATGATGATATTCCTGTTCTTTCGATCTCTCGTTCTTTGATGTCAATCAGAAAATCTTTTCCGGATCGTGCAAGCAATCGATATTCGTCCAATTCAGCAGAAACACCATCTTTGATCACTCCTCCTTTTGCTATGGTTGCTGAGGGATCTTCCATCAAGGTATTTGTTAATTCTTCTCTTATGGTTAGTGATGGGTTGAGTATCTCCGCCTGCTGCATCAGTGGTTTTGAACCACTTGAAAGTAATGTTTTTTGAATTTCTTCAACTGTATAAAGTGCTTTTTTTATTTGATTTAATTCACGGGGATTTGCTTTTCCTATAGATACTTTTGAGATGAGGCGCTCCAGATCGCCAATTGTTTTTATGAGGCGAAGCAATTCGATTTGAATATTTTTATTTTTGGTAAAAAATTCAACCATAGCAAGGCGGGTTTCGATACTCACTTTGTCTTTCAAAGGCAGTGCCAGCCATTGTCTTAGAAGACGTGCACCCATTGGTGATACAGTGCGATCCAATACATCTATCAGACCGATGCTATTTTCATTCCCCGAACCATAAAGCTCAAGATTACGAACCGTGAATTTATCCAGCCATACATAGTTGTCTTCTTCAATTCTTGAAATGGCACTGATGTGATCTATATGCTCGTGATGTGTTTCTTTTAGATAATGAATGGCTGAGCCGGCGGCGATGACTGCTTCTCGCATTTTCTCAATTCCAAATCCTTTTAGGGATTGTGTCCTGAAATGTTTGATAAGTACTTCGTAGGCAAATTCTTCGGTAAATATCCAAGAATCAAAAGTGTTGATGTAAAATTTATTTCCAAATTCTTTGATGAAAAAATCAACTTTCCCTTTTTCAACAATCACTTCGCTTGGCTTAAAATTTTGTATTAATTTATCAATATAGGTATTCTCACCTTGTGCAATATAGAATTCACCTGTAGATACATCTAGAAAGCTGATTCCTGAATTGCTATCTTCGATATGAATGGCAGCCAAAAAGTTATTCTCTTTAACTTCGAGAACATTATCATTAAAAGTTACTCCCGGACTAACCAATTCGGTCACGCCTCGTTTGACAATCTTCTTTGTTTTCTTAGGGTCTTCTAATTGTTCACAGATTGCTACTCGTTGACCGGCTCTGATTAGTTTGGGAAGATAGGTGTTGAGAGAGTGGTGAGGAAAACCTGCTAATTCTACAAATGCTGCTGCTCCATTTTTTCTTTTTGTCAATACAATCCCTAATATTTCCGCTGTTTTTACAGCATCCGTGCTAAAAGTTTCGTAAAAATCTCCTACACGAAACAATAGCAGAGCATCCGGATATTTTGCCTTGATTTCATTATACTGTTTCATCAAGGGTGTTTCGACAGGTCTCTTTGTTGCCATACATGAATTTTTTGCAAAATTATGGAAAGCAATAAATCAAAATAAATATACTTAGAAAACTTTTACTAACATTTGTTTGTTTTTTACTTTTGCATTGTATAAGAAAAGATAATTATGAAAAAACTGTCCTTGCAAGAACTAAATCGAATCAGCGTTGATGAATTTAAAGAAGCTAAGAAAATTCCTGTTGTGATAATTCTGGATAATATTAGAAGTCTTTCAAATATTGGTTCTTTTTTTAGAACTGCGGATGCCTTACTTATTGAAAAGATATTTTTGGTTGGCATTACAGCCCAGCCGCCTCATCGCGAGATTCGTAAAACCGCACTTGGCGCGACCGAATCCGTTGATTGGGAATATTGTGAATCAATCGAAGTCTTGCTTAGAAATCTTAAGTCTTCTTATGAGATAATAGCTATCGAACAAACAAATGAAAGTATTCTATTGCAAGAGATGGAAATATCGAAAAGAAAGAGGTATGCTTTGATATTTGGCAATGAGGTAAATGGTATAAGTGAAGCGGTGATACCATATTTGGATTGTGCGATTGAGATTCCTCAGTTTGGCACTAAACATTCTTTTAATGTGGCTATCAGTGGAGGTATAGTGATGTGGGAGTTTGCGAAGAAATTATTATTAAAAAATGAATAAAAAAAAGAGGGAAACGATATCGTTTCCCTCTTTTGTAAGGAAGTCATTTATTATTTTACAATATTCAAGAAGTCCGGATTTGTAACAAAGTCTTTGAATTCTCTGTCAGATTTTGCTTCTTCAATATATTTAGAATCTAACTCAATTGCTTTCTTCAAATTGCTAGTTAGATAAACAATATCATTTGTTCTTGCACCGAGGATGGCTTTTAGATAATAGGTATCGGCGGCTTTGTCAGCACAATCAAGTGTGCTTTTTGCAGCGCTATAATTTTTTGCTAACAGTTGAGCCAAGCCTTTGTTATAATTACAATTGTCGCTACTGAAAGAAGTCACGGCACCATTGTAATTTCCTTCTTTGATTTTTACAATCCCCATATTGTGGTTTACATTGGAGCCTGCAGACTGGGCAGCTAAATAACCGGATCTTGCATTGCTGAAGTCACCTTGGAATGCAGCAATAACTGCAGCATTGTTTAGTACACTTGGATTATCCGCTTTTAAACTTTTTGCTTTTTGGATGTAAGAAGTAGCTTCTTTTGTATTTCCAAGTTTGGCAGCTATAACACCCGCATTATTTGCAGCTCTCCAGCATTCAGGATTATTCTTAAGGATACCTTTGTATATAGCAAGTTTTGAATTGTCATTGTTTATGATTTGAGCAGCGTACAAGAGTTCATTCACGGTGAGTGAAGTAGGATTGTTAGCAGCCAAATCTTTAATCTCCGTATCTGTTTTGAAGCCTTCATCAGCAAAACAAGTAGCTGAAATTTCAACCCTTCTTAATTCGGGGAGAATATCTTCTGCAATTTCTCTATAGATAACGGTCATATTTCTGATTTCTTGCTCTCTTGCAGCTAAATCGGATTGTGAGTTGACAATATTCAAAATTTTGTTTTTATCAGAAATGTTTGAATTTTTGATAGCAGCAACGAATCCGTCCCAATCTTCAGCCAAAGGATGCTCGGAAATGGAAAGAGATTCAGGATCGATATCCAGTTTTTTGAGTTGTTTGAACAAGAATGCCTTTCCTGTTGCGACACGTCCTTCGGATAATCCGACATTATGAGTTTCTTCACCTTCGGGAGAAGCCCAAGCACTGATTGAGATATCTTTAATTTCCATTTTTTTGCCTAGAAAATCCTCGAATGCTTTGATTTGATCTTTTGCTTCGGCTCTTCTGTTAAGTCTGTAAGACATATTTTTGTTAGTTCTGTCCACAACAAACCAAACCGTTTCCTTCATTGATTCTATCTTTCTGGTTCTGTCTAATTTCACTTCGACAGGTAAAAAGTTTTCATCGTGACGGAATCTTGTAGCTGTCAGAATCATACCGTCATTGGTTGCTCTGTTGCTTAAAGATTTTGGAGTTTTACCTTTGATGGATGCCATTGGCTCAACAAAAACTTCGGCTTGTTCCATGCCCGGTTGATAAGGTACCATCGCAGTGTAAGTGAATTTTCCACCTGTCTCGGGGAGAACAATAGCACCTGGTTTTTTGAATTCGTCGGCAACCTCTTCACCTTGTAGATAGATGGTCTTGAGCTGAACTGTTTGGTCACCGTATTTCATTACTGGAGTAAAATCAACGACTGCTTTAGAATTGAAATTTTCAGGAATATTTCCTTCAATTAACACTGGGACAGAATCTCCAACCAGAGCTAAGACTTCATACCCTGTTTCAAGTTTGAATGAAACATCGTTTTTGGATTTACCAAAGTTGTAGGATAGTCCTACGTTTTGATAGTAGAATGCATCTTTCCAAGAATCATACAATTTGTCGGCAGCATTAGACTCGGCAGAACTACCTTGACCGGCGATGATACCGTCGAAGTTATCTTCCATCATCCATTGGATTTTTGTTTCCAAATTAATGGATAAACGTTCTGTAAGGCGGATGCCTAATCCCAAACCATTGGCGAAGTACATTCCTGATGTTTCACCTTGTTTAACATTGCCTTCACCATAGCGACGATTCAATTCGGCCAATTCTACGTCTCTTGCAAGGTTTCTATCGTTTACGTGTGTGGTTGCCTTAAACTTACTAAATCCAAAATCCAGCGGCATGTACAAGTTCAATAGGCGTGGTTTGTAACCGAAAATTAAATTGGAAAGACTGATGGTGGTACCTAAGGATAGATCATATTTAATGTCTGTGTTGAATCTTAAATGTTTTGAGTCAACACCACTAACACCCTTTAAGTCTCCCATTTTACCTTGAAGATATACGGAAAAAGTCGAATTTATGTGTCTTCCGATTTTTAGTCCATAAGCAATTCCATGCTGATCTTTGCCAAGCATTCCCCATGGCCAGATGGAATTTTGAAT
>CAZLTF010000164.1:0-2698 GCA_964562195.1 uncultured Bacteroidales bacterium
TTTTTTCCAAAAAGTCTTGCATTTATGAGCCCAATAAAAAAAAAAAAAAAGCCAATCGAATATATGATTGGCTTTTTCGTATTATGAAAAAAAATCTAACCGTGCAACAATATATCAACATACTGAGCCCTGCGATATACGTGCGGGTCTTTGATATTTTGCCGTGACAATTTACCTCTGAAGTCTGCCAAGCTGGAATATGACTTTTTGTCCATCCATTCTTCGATACCTTTCAGGATATAACCTATACGATCACACCCGTGTTTGTAAATTGAGCTTACAATCTGAAAAGTATTTGCTCCGGCAAGAATCATCGCTATCGCATTTTCAGCATTGTAAATCCCCCTGCTACTGCAAATATCCGCATCAATATTACCATAAGCCAAGCCTGTATAACGCAGAGGCAAATTATGTTCATCCGAACTGCTCAGGGTATCCGGCAAACGCATCTCTTCGGTTTCAACATTTACTTCGGGTTGAAATAGCTTATTGAAAAGAATAAAAGCATCAGCCCCCAGTTTATCCATTTCCTTGATCACATACAAGGGGTTGGTATAAAAAGGGCTTAATTTTACCGCCACCGGTATTTGTGTGGCATTGATTACGGCTTCGACGATATCCAATTTTTCTTGAATAATCGCCCTTCCCATCAATTCAAAATCATTGGGGACATAGTAAAGATTTATTTCCAAGCCATCGACGCCGGTTTGTTCGATTTTCTTGGCATATTCGATCCAAGACTCGAAGTTTACGGCATTCAGACTGCCAAAAACAGGTATGGAAAGTGCGTCTTTGGTTTTCCGGAGTTCTTCCAAAAATGTATCGGTACTTGGATACTTCTCTCCTTTTTTCAATTCCAAGAGACCGTCTTTTCCATCTTCGAAAAGGTGTCTATTTTCCCATTGCACTTGCTCTTCAAAGAGAGAACGGTAAACAATAGCGGCAGCACCACTATCTTCCATTCGTTTTGCTTTTTCCGGTTCGGAAGTAAGATTGTTCGCTCCGATGATCAAGGGATTTTTTAATTGTATCCCCATATAGGTTGTTCTAAGATCTGCCATCACTAATATTTTTTTTGCAAAATTACTATTTTTTCTTTGCAAAATTACTATTTCAAAAAATTTAACAAATTGCAAGGCATATTTTATACAATCTCCTTCTCTTATCCCGAAACATCGTAATGACAGACCGATTGTTTCGAGTCATTTGCAAATGGCAACGGATTGTCTTTTCTCTATTTCACCAGTTCTTTCCAAGCCAAATACGCCATCAAACCCACACTTGTTTCCAGGCTTTTCTCATCCGGATTAAAATAGGAAGAGTGTAAACTTCCGGCTTGTGTTCCAACACCAAACCGATAAAATACAGCCGGTATTTCGTGAGAATAGTGAGCAAAATCTTCGGTCGTGGCTCTTAATGGCAATTCTTTGACTTTATCTTTTCCTAAATATTCCTTTGCTACTTCTACAAAAACTTCTGTCAGTTCACCATTGTTCACCAATACGGGATAGCTTTCCTCAAATTTCACATCGCATTCTCCTTGCATTTCTTGTGCAATTATTTTTGATATTTGGATGATTCCGGCTTTCAATTCTTTTCTTTTATTCTCATCAAAAGTACGCAGGATTCCGCTAATATTTACTTCGTCCGGTACTAAATTCATTTGTCCATCTCCTACAATTCGACCGAAGGTCAAAATAGCAGGATTATCTTTATCTGAGTATTTTTCACCTAATTCTTGTAAAGCAATCAATATTTTAGAGCTAATTATCAAAGGGTTGACAAATTTGTCGGGGAGGGCAGCATGTCCCCCTTTTCCAAGTACTTTGAGATAAATCTCATCGGAAGATGCCATATAGGCTCCTTTTCTTACGCCCACTTCTCCTACTTCCAAATCCGGAAATACATGTTGCCCAAGAATTTTTTCAACATCCGGATTTTGCAATACTCCGGCTTCGATCATCGGTTTTGCACCTCCGGGAAGTACTTCTTCGGAAGGCTGAAAAATGAGTTTCACTTTGCCCTTAAGTTCACTTCTGAGCGCTTGAAGAATTTTGGCTGTTCCTAAGAGGGAAGCGGTATGCATATCGTGTCCGCAAGCGTGCATCACACCTTTTTTGTTTGAAACAAAAGAGAAGGTGTTTTTCTCAACCAAAGGCAGTGCATCCATATCCGCCCTCAAAGCAATGGTTTTTCCAGCTCCGGCTTCTCCTTCGATCAATGCTACCACTCCGGTTTCTGCAATCTTATTTTGATAAGGGATTTTCCATTCCTCCAATTTTCGGCAGATTAATTCCATTGTCCGGAATTCCTCTTTGGAAAGCTCCGGATTTTGATGTATTTCTCTTCTTATCTGGATGATTTCGTCCAGATATTCCTGGGAAAGTTTTTTTATTTTTTCAATTGCTGTTTTCAAGATTATCTTATTTTGAGGATTCATTATTTTCATATAAAACGAGGTATTTATCAAACTGTATTTTTAACAAACAAGAGTTTTCGATGCAATCTTTGATTTGAATGGATTTCGGCAAATCAGGAATAAGCAATACTTTATTTGATATACTGTTGGCAAAATTTTTCGCAAGAAAGCTAGGGTTTACTGTTTTTGTTCTATCATTTTCAATTTCCGGAATTCTTTTTGTTTTCCTTTTTTTTCTTCTTGGTTTATGTTTTACTTTGTTTGTTTTAAAGGTATTAG
>CAZLTF010000165.1:0-1525 GCA_964562195.1 uncultured Bacteroidales bacterium
TCTGCTGAAAAACTCTCAAACAGGGGAAAAAGAATGAGTTATGTAGATATATCAATAATAAAGTGCAAGGAAAATCAGAGCCTTTTCCAAAAAGTCTCGCATTTATGAGTCCGGTCAAAAAAACCAACAAATTAATAAATAAAGGCGCTTTTGTGATTTTCAACAACCCTAATTGTACATTGTCAATATATTTTCTATCCGTAAGATTAAAAATAAGTACTTTTGCAAAAAATTAATGGAGTAAAATTGGATGGATAAGAAGGAAAGTATGAAATACATTCGCAATTTCAGTATCATTGCCCATATTGATCATGGAAAAAGCACCATTGCGGACCGGCTCTTGGAGTTTACGGATACGATTAGCGAGAGACAGTCGCAAGAACAAGTTTTGGATGATATGGATTTGGAACGTGAGCGTGGCATCACTATCAAAAGCCACGCCATCCAGATGGAATATGAAGATGAGGGACAGACCTATATTCTCAATCTCATTGATACGCCGGGGCACGTAGATTTCTCGTATGAGGTATCCCGTGCGATCGCAGCTTGCGAAGGAGCATTGCTCATCGTAGATGCTACACAAGGCATTCAGGCACAAACCATTTCCAACCTTTATTTGGCAATGGAAAATGATTTGGAAATCATTCCTGTGCTCAACAAAATGGATCTCGAAAATGCCATGCCCGAAGAAGTAAAAGATCAAATAGTAGATCTGGTAGGCTGCGAACGGGAAGACATCATCGAAGCAAGCGGCAAAACAGGCTATGGAGTCGATAAAATATTGGACAAAATCGTAAGCGACATCCCCCCTCCTACCGGTGATCCGGATGCTCCCTTGCAAGCATTAATTTTTGATTCCGTGTACAATTCATACCGCGGCATCATTGCCTATTTCAGAGTGTTCAACGGGAGCATTCGCAAAGGCGATAAAGTAAAATTTTTTGCAACCAATAAAGAATATATTGCAGACGAGGTGGGCACACTAAAATTGGGGATGAATCCCCAAAAAGAATTATCGGCGGGCGACGTAGGATATATCATTTCGGGCATCAAAGAATCCAAAGAAGTAAAAGTGGGAGATACGATTACCCAAATCGAAAGACCCTGTGAAGCGGCGATTGAAGGATTTGAAGATGTGAAACCTATGGTTTTTGCCGGTGTTTATCCGGTAGATGCAGATGATTATGAAGACTTGCGAGCTTCGCTCGAAAAGCTAAAATTGAACGATGCCTCGCTTACCTATGAACCCGAATCATCCGCTGCTTTGGGATTTGGTTTTCGATGTGGATTTTTGGGATTGTTGCACATGGAAATTGTCCAAGAACGCCTGGACAGAGAATTTGATATGGATGTGATCACCACAGTCCCCAATGTCTCCTTTCATGTGACAACACGCAAACAAGGCACTTTCACGGTTTACAATCCTTCGGGAATGCCGGAGGAAAAGTTCATTACCGGAATGGAAGAACCTTTTATCAAAGCACAAATCATCACGGCTTCGGATTATGTAGGTCAAGTGATGAAA
>CAZLTF010000166.1:0-4952 GCA_964562195.1 uncultured Bacteroidales bacterium
AGAATAATCAAATGCAGGTGAACCTTGAATGGAAACTCCCGGTTTGTTGATGCTTTTACCTACACCGGATTGTGCTTGAATTTTTACGCCGTCGGCAATTTGTATATGTCCTACGATGCCCGCTTGCCCTCCGACCATACAATTTTTTCCAATTTTTGTTGAGCCGGAGATGCCTGTTTGTGCAGCGATGACCGTGTTTTCTCCTATTTCTACATTGTGTGCTACTTGCAACAGATTGTCCAATTTTGCTCCTTTGCGTATCCAGGTTGTCCCTAAAGTCGCTCTGTCAATCGAACAATTGGAGCCGATCTCTACATAATCTTCGATTTCTACATTGCCGATTTGTGCGATTTTCTCAAATGTACCATCGTTTCGGGGTGCAAAGCCAAAACCGTCACTTCCGATCACAGTGCCGCTATGGATGATGCAATGTGTACCGATTTTGGTCTCCGAATAGATGTTTGAACCCGAATAGATGGTGGTGTCATTGCCAATAGAAACGCCATCACCGATATAGGTGTTCGGGTAAATTTTTACATTGTCTCCCAATGTTACATTCTCTCCGAGAACTACATATTCTCCCAGATAAACATTTTCTCCGAGAGTAGCGGTAGCGGGGATGATGGCAGTCTCATGTATGCCTTCCTTTTTCTTTTGAAATTGTGTGTATAAATCCAATAATCGTGCAAAAGAGGCGTAAGCATCGGGTACTTTTATCAAAGTCGCTTTGACTTCTTTCTCAGGAATGAATGTGTCATTCACCAATACGATGCTCGCTTGGGTATCATATATGTAAGGAGTATATTTGGGATTGGACAAAAAAGCCAATGAACCGGATTTTGCGTTCTCGATTTCAGCTACCGTAGTGACTGTTGCCCATTCATTCCCTACAATGCTGCCTTGTAGATAATCCGCTATTTGACTTGCTGTAAACTCCATTTTTATTTTGTATTTAGTTAAAAAATATCTTTGGGATAACACAAAAAGTATTTTGTGACAGGTTTGGAAGAAACCGAAATGTTCATTTGATCCGAAACCTCTGTTATATCTTTTATTTTATTGTCCTTAGTAAGGATATGAATGTTGTCATGATGTGCATCATAGGCATAATTGGAGGTGGAGTTGGAAACCAGAAAATATGAGATATCCTTCTCTTTTACACCAAAATATGCCTTGATCTTTTGTTGGATTTTTTCAATATGGAAGTATTCAAACGGCTTGGACTGTATCTCACAGCGATACAATCTGCGGTTCATCAATGATTGCGACAAATAGCGAAGCACGGCATCGTCATTGTGCATCCATTCTTTGATTGAAGCGATAATATCATTGTCATCCAGTCGCATAAAATATTCCAGTACCTTTGGGTTGGATTCAAAATCCGACTGTGAGTAATCGTCTTTTAGAAAAAATTGCAAAGCTGTGGTAGCAAATAGTTCTTTGCCTTGTTGGCTTAAATATTTTGCCCTTCTCAGCAATAAAACCAACATGTTTTCGGCGGCAAGTACGGTTTTGTGCAGATATACTTGCCAATACATAAGTCTTCGAGCTACCAGAAATTTTTCCAATGAATAGATTGCTTTTTCTTCGGCTACTAAGGTGTTATCTACGACATTCAACATCTTCAATATCCTTGCAGTTCCGACGACTCCTTCCGAGACACCCGTAAAAAAACTATCCCGCGACAGATAATCCAAGCGATCTACATCCAATTGGCTCGAGATGAGTTGATTGAAGAAAGAACGTGAATAGTCTTTGTTGAATATGGAAATCGATAGATCCAATCTGTTGTCAAATAGTGTGTTAAGTTTATTCAATCCTAATTTTGAGATAAATTCATGAGGGGTCTTCAATACAAGAGAGTTCTCAAGTGTATGCGAGAAAGGACCATGCCCGACATCATGCAGCAAAATAGCAGTCATAGCAGCGACTTCTTCTTCTTTGGTGATAATATGTCCTTTGGATTGCAATACGGCGATCGCTTCTTGCATCAAATGCATAGCGCCGAGAGAGTGATGAAATCGAGTGTGTAATGCCCCGGGATATACGAAGTGCGTTAATCCCAATTGCTTGATCCTTCGCAATCTCTGAAAATACGGATGCTCGATTATATCAAAGTGAAGCTCATTTGATATATTGATAAATCCGTATATCGGATCATTTATTATTTTCTTTTTATTTATTATTCTATTTTTCAAAAAAATATAGCATTTCAGCCGGTATGCAGAAGAACGAGTCCTTCTCTCCAACTGTTAATATTTATTAATCTCTCTGTCTTTACACAATAAAAAAACCTTTTTTGCATTATTCCTTTCTAAATGGAATAATTATTGTATTATGAACGTCGATTGTTTAAGATTATTTTGATAGCTGTATGGTTGCGTATGATGAAAAATATTTTTCGATAATAAAGCAGTAAAGTTCATTGGTGTATGGACATGAGAGAAAAGCAAACAATCGTAATAAAAAATAAATAAAATGACAGAAAAAATCAATATACTCTGGGTCGATGATGAGATCGAATTGCTAAAACCCCACATTATGTTTTTGGAGAAGAAGTCCTACGCTGTTTCTACTGCAAACAATGGAAATGATGCCTTGGATATGATCGCCAACCATGTCTATGATATTATCTTCCTGGATGAACAAATGCCCGGATTGTCCGGAATCGAAACCTTGGAAAGAATCAAAAAATATTCACCTTTTATTCCGGTGGTGATGATCACCAAAAGTGAAGAAGAACGAATAATGGAAGAGGCAATAGGTTCACAGATAGCAGATTATCTTATCAAACCGGTCAATCCGAGTCAAATATTGTTGAGCCTCAAAAAGAATCTGGAAAACAAAAAACTAATCAGTGAAAAGACTACCCAACTCTATCAACAATCTTTTGGTAAATTGAGTATGGAAATCGGAAACAATCCCGATTATGTAGAGCTTGTAGATATTTACAAACGATTGGTACGCTGGGAGATAAGCCTTCAACAGACCGAAGATGACGGGATCAATGAAATCTTGAAGATGCAAAAAGAAGAGGCAAATACCGTCTTCGCAAAATATTTGGAAAGGCATTATGAAGACTGGATCAACAACCGGGATGACGATAAACCTGTTTTCTCTCATACCTTGTTTCGCGAAAAACTTTTTCCTGTTTTGAAGGGAAATAAACCGGTATTTTTATTGCTCATTGATAATTTGCGTTATGACCAGTGGAAATTTATTCAACCGCTTATTCAAGAGAAATTTTCGGTCGCGACGGATGATATCTTTTTCTCGATTCTGCCCACGACTACACAATATTCAAGAAATGCAATGTTCGCCGGGCTAATGCCGCTCGAAATACAAAGAAAATATCCTCAATGGTGGCTCAACGAAAATGATGAAGGTGGAAAAAATCAGTTTGAAAAAGAACTCCTGGCTGAGAATCTGAAACGTTACGGATATGACAGTAAATTTTCTTATCACAAAGTTTTAAATCTAAGCTACGGAAAAAAATTGGTTGAAAATCTGCCCAATCTGATGCATAATCCTTTGAATGTGATCGTGTACAATTTTATTGATATGCTTTCTCATGCACGTACCGAGATGGAAATTATCAAGGAACTGGCAGATGACGAAAAAGCATATCGTTCTTTGACTCTCTCTTGGTTTGAACATTCTCAACTTTATGAAATATTTGAATTCCTTTCCGAAAAAGATGTTGAGGTTATCATCACTACCGATCACGGCTCGGTCAGAGTCGATAATCCCGTCAAGGTGGTCGGCGATAAATTTACCAATACCAATCTTCGTTACAAAACCGGTAAAACATTGTCTTACAATCCAAAAGATGTCTATGCGCTTACCGATCCATACAAGGTGTATCTTCCCAAAGAAAATGTAAGCTCAAGGTTTATTTTTTCAAAGAAAAATGACTTTTTTGTCTATCCCAATAATATGAATTATTATACCAATTATTATAAGAATACTTTCCAACACGGAGGCATTTCTATGGAGGAGGTCTTGATTCCTTATATTCATCTTAAACCCAAAGGGTAAATAGGTCTGCTTGGTACAAAACACCAAAATGTTCATTGGGATGATTGCTTAACGGATTTTTATCGAAGAGAATTGTCTTTTTTGTTATGCTTTGCAATTCAATTTGCGAATGAAATACAAAGAGCTGAGCAATATGACAATAATTACTCTAAACATAAATGGAAACCCAAATTGGTCGATGATGACACCGCCCAGAGTAGGGAAGAGGGTTATCAATATGCTGCCGGCTCCTACCAATCCTGCATACAACGAACGGTTTTCGTTGGTGGATATTTCAAGCAAAATTCCACTTTTGGAAATAGAAAACAAAGAATAAAACATACCACCCATCAAAAAGATAAGGGGAAAAATATAATACCGTGAGGAAAAGAAAAGTACTAAAATGAGAATGCCCAATGAAATAGAAAAGGCAGTCAGAAGAATGTATTTGTATTTAAACTTTCGGGAAAAGAAATATAATGAGACACCGGATATGATTAGTCCTAATGTTTTGAAAATAAGTAGATTGCCTACTTCGCTCCCGGTCAATCCATAGCTTTGTTTGATATACGAGATGATAAACGGGAGCATCCCGAGACCTATTCCGAGCGTGTTGATTGTCAACAAAAAATAAAGGAGCTTCGGATTGGTTTTAAACTCGTTTCTGAAAGCATTGAAATAATTTGCAAAGCCTTTGATTTTTTTTACTTGTACCGGAAATTCACGAATAAATAGAAAACCCATTGAGGCTATCAGGAGAAAAACGGAAGCCAAAAGGAATAGCGAGAAATAGTTGTAAGGAAATTCATTTAGATTTAATAATTTTTTTACGGCTATAGCCGAAACAAATATGCCGATACTAAAAATAACTTGTTTGATGGAGAAGAATTTTTTTCGATTTTCTTGAAAAACGGACTTTCCAAGAATGTCGGTAT
>CAZLTF010000167.1:0-2908 GCA_964562195.1 uncultured Bacteroidales bacterium
GGATATCGTAGCAGCTCCCAATATGCAGAGTGTCATTTATGCCGGAGGTGTCAATTGCTTCAAATCAATCAATGGTGGGCAAACATGGGATATCAGTTCGCATTGGTATGGAGGATGTGATGTGCCGGCAGTGCATGCGGACTTGCACGTATTGGAATACAATCCCTTGAACAACCGGATATATGCAGGCAATGACGGTGGAATATTTTATACCGCCGATGGCGGAAATAATTGGTATTCTATCTCTAACAATCTGAGTATCCAGCAATTGTATAGGATCGGCAGTTCCAAAACCCAAAAAAACAAAGTGATGGTCGGGGCACAAGACAATGGTTCGGCGGTGTATATGGGTACGTATTGGAAGAAAGTCATAGGCGGTGACGGAATGGATTGCCTCACGGATCATACCGATCCTTCGTATGCTTATGGAGAATTGTATTTCGGCTCAATATTTAGAATGCAAAACAACGGATATTCCTACCAGATTGCCGGAGAAGGTATCAATGGAATGACCGAAAAAGGAGCTTGGATAACGCCCTATTGTCTCAATGAGTTTGATCACAATATAATGTATGCCGGAGTCATCAATGTCTGGCGAACAGATCAGGTCACTTCTTCTGCGACTTGGTCAAAGATTACTACCGGCAACAGCTCATATATCGATCAGATAGAGGCTTCAAGCGCAGATGCAAATGTATTGTATTATTCCTCCGGAAAAAAATTGTATCGTAGTGATAATGTACTCGCCGGCACTCCTTCTTGGATACCTCTTTCTTCGTATGTTCCTACCAGTTCGGACATTTTGTCTATTGAGACAAGCCCTTTGAATCCGGATATTGTTTGGATTTCACAAGCTTCGGAAATATACCGTTCGGAAGATCGAGGTGTCAATTGGGAGGAGATAAGCGGTAGCCTTCCCGACGTGAATATAAATTCGATTGTATATTATCCTTATGGATCAAAAGGCTTGTACGTAGGGACCGATTTGGGTGTTTATTACAAAGATAGCTATATGGAGGATTGGCTTGCTTTCTCGGGTGGTCTGCCGGTGGATGCTTCCGTCAATGAGGTTGAATATTTTCATGATCCCGACAATCCTACTCAAGATGTTGTCAGAGCCGGTACTTATGGACGTGGATTGTGGGAGTCTCCCGTGTGGTGTGAGATGCCAACGGCTGATTTTGAAGCCGATTTTACTACTTCTTCACCCGGATGTTTTGTCAATTTTACCGATTTATCAACCGGAAACCCGGCTAATTGGTCATGGACTTTTGAAGGTGGAGAGCCTACTACGTCAAATGAGCAAAATCCGTCGGGAATTCTATATGCCGCTGCTGGAATCTATGAAGTGACATTGACCGTAACAAATAATGAAGGACAAAATACAAAGTCTGTTGCCGGATATATTACCATTGATGACAGTCTGTTGCCGGAGGTATCATTTTCCGTATCCGCTCAGATCAATTGCCCCGGAGAGTGGATAGAATTGTATGATGAGAGTTTGTTTTGTCCCGTTTCGTGGAATTGGTCTTTTGATCCGCCGAACGTGAATTTTGAAAACGGGACAAGTGCTGCTTCGCAAAATCCCATCGTCTCGCTCAATGAAACAGGAAGTTATTCCGTTACATTGTCCGTTACAAATGCAAATGGTACAAACAGTCATTCGGAGATTGATTTCTTGCATTCGGGAGGTATTGAACTACCTTATTCGGAAGATTTTGAAAATGCTCAATCCGCTTCAAATCAGTGGACAATACTCAATCCGGATGGAACAATCACTTGGGATATCATCTCTGCTCCCCGTGAAGATGAAAACAATCAAGCAATGTATATGAACCTCTATGCCTATTATACATTGCTTGGCGAAAATGACTGGCTGATATCGCCATTGCTGGACTTTTCCAATTTGTTGGAAACTCCTACGCTAAGATTCAAACACGCTTATGCCCGCCGTTTTTCATCTTATTCGGATACGCTCAATGTGTATATTTCAAGTGACTGTGGTGAAACATGGAATAAGAAAGCTTCTTTTTATGTAAGTGAAAGCGGAGTGTTTGAAACGCATGAATTGGAGCCAAGTCTGATTTTTATTCCCAATTCGGTCGCCGACTGGAGTTTGTTTACTGCTGTTCAGTTTCCAGAATATTCCGATGTGTCCAGTGTAAAGATTGCTTTTGAAATGTTAAACAATCTGGGTAATAATTTCTATCTTGATGATATTGAGATTGTTGACCTTCCTCTCAATAGTGCTGAAAATCCCGATATGTCTGCAATTTCTGTTTTTCCCAATCCCGCAGATGATATTTTGTATGTGAAAACAAATTCTAAGCGCCTGAATATAAGCATTGTATCCATACTTGGAGATTTGATGTATCATTCGGAAAAAGCTCGTGATATATATCAAATTCCGGTGCAGGACTGGGCAAGCGGGATCTATTTGATTCATTTGTCAGATAATCTTTCACAAGAAAGTAGCACACGCAAGCTCATTGTAAAATAAAATACATCAAGGACAGGGAGGCAGTCTGTCCTTTATGTTTGGTAATATTTCTCTCCGGATATTTTATCTGCCCGGAGTCCAAGCAGCTCCATATTTGTCAAGTTGTTTTTCAAAATGCGGGATTCTTACTTCTTTCAAATTTTTCACTTTCTCTTCAAACGGGATGAATTCTTCTTGTAAGATTCGGAGGTTGTCTTTTTGTGTTTGAGTGATAGCGGACAGGGATTCCCAATTGGCAAATGCGACTTCTTCAACACGATCATTGATCGTAGCGACATCCGGCATACGTTCTTCGGCACTTGCCCGTGGTGTTTCGCCATTGGCTTGCCATTTGAGTTCAAAGAGTTGATGTTTGATAGAATCCAGCCCCAATATAAACGATGCCGGGACATTCACACTTCCTACGGC
>CAZLTF010000168.1:0-3791 GCA_964562195.1 uncultured Bacteroidales bacterium
AGCATTCTCATCCGAGGAAACGAAAATACTATTTTGTTCGCCTGGACTTCCGTGAGGCAAGGTAGAAGCCCCCCAACTAAGGGCGAGATTGTTATCATAGGAAGGATGGAGAAGTTCTAATGTAGGACCATTACCGTCGGGTTCGGTCACCCAAGGGTCTTCATCATCATATTCGACTTGATCGACTATAGCTCCTTCGGCATTAAACAAACGCAATTGCTCACCTCCATTGCTCAGTCCAAAATCAAAATCACCCAGATAATTGACAACATCCGGAAACAGTTCTTTGAAGGCGGCAGTGTCCTTGCACAAAACCAAATATTCGTGAGCATTTAATAGCGTTCCTGTTGGAAATTCAAAAATATGATTGTCATTTTCATCTCTAAATTGCCATCCGGCGATATCCAAATTTACGGATTGCGGATTGTAAATCTCAACCCAATCTTTCGGATTAAAATCATCGGCAGAATTATAATTAATCTCGTTAATCACCAATGAATCAGCATATTCTTTCAATTTAAAATGAGCAATAATATTATCTTCGGACGAAAACTCAAGACTTACATCCTGTGTATTAATATCCGGAACAAGCGTATTATAGTCCACCTCCCAATAATCAAATTCATAAGCAGGATCGGCAGGAATAGCCTTCAACAAACTCGTAACACCTCCATAATATTTCATTTCTTTTGGAAAGTCTTCCATCAAAATCGAGTTGATTTGAATTTTTCCTTTTCCTTCGGGCAGTACCCCGAAAGTAATATCATAGGGACCGGTAAGTCCCCAACAAGATTGAAGTCCTGTAGGAATATAGGCTTCCCTGTCCGTAATAAAATCTCTAATTTTTTGAACATTCTGTTCCCATTCTTCCATACTTCCTCCCCATCTTTGAATCTGTTGTGGCATTTCCGGATACATATTATTGTATATGGTATCCAATAAGTTGAGCATCACATCCGAGCGGAAAGAAGTATTCAAAAGATCCACATATCTCGACACATAATATCTATTGAAAACAGGGTTGGTTCGCAATTGGTTGAGAATTTCGATATGATGTCCGGGGTCATCATTCAAGCCCTCCGGATAACAAGGAGAAGTCTGTGGACTAATTCCGGGCACGCCGGTATAATTAATATAATGTGCAAAAGTAGCATCCTCATCCCAAAGGATATACCCCCACTTTTTATGCCCTCCCTCAGAATTAAGACCACGCCACCATCCTACGTTCCAATTGATCCAATCCGAACAAACAACATACGAATTGATATGGATATAATCGACCAGACTCGTGATATCAAATTGAGAAACAACAAATGAATAATTTATAGCTTGAGTCATATCATTATTTAAAATGAACGACCGCAGAGTAGCCCAATCGCTAAGTGCCTGTTCTCCACCATATTGCGCCCAAGTATTACCCCAGAGCATTAGATATTGGATATTGTATTTATCTTGATCATAATAGTATTTTGTATAATCCGAATCACTCACCTTCTCTCTGAAACCATATAAGCCCCAGAAAGCACCATTCACATACAAAATACCCTTTTCTCCTTTTCTACAGTCCAAATTCATATTCGTCTTGGTAGCCAAATCTTCCACCAACATATCCCTCAACATTGCACTACTGTCAATTCCGGGATAATTGTCATCACCGGCAGCTCTCAATATTACGCGTTGATACTCATCCCTATCCGTATAAGTAGATATCATCTCATGACGAATCGCATAGTTGTACCCATATTCATCGCGGGATACATAATCAATACTTCGATGATCATTGACCCAAGAATCCTGCCCATGCTTATTGAAATCACCATATCCAAATGTAGTACGAACTCCATTTTCATCAAAATACTCCATCGTTCCTACCGGAAAAATATTTGCATTTCCATTTAGTAAAACCTCCAAATCATCAGCTGAGGCTGACATAACCGAGAGTGTGTGAGATTCATTGATAAAATAGGTATTGAAACAATATTGACTGTTTAAGATGGCCGGGTCGGAACTTATAGCAATACTATTGACGATGGTAGTAGAAGCTATTGTCAAAGGTGATGAATAAACAGGAGAAGAAGCGGTCGGCATATGACCGTCTATGGTATAATGAATCTCCATATCCGGCTGATCGCTTGAAATTGACACCACTATGGATTCCGTATAAAATCCTGCCTCTTTGTCCATCGTAGGTGTATGTGCATATCCCGAATAAGCCGTCGCACTATTGTTTGAAGCGCCCAAGGTAGGTGTCGCAAAGACCCCCCAAGTAGAAGAGCCATCAGTCATACGTCCACGCGAATGAGCTATCTGCGTCAGCTGAATCTCAATGTCATCCAGTATATTTCCCATATCATCCGACAAAACCAAATGTTCCGGATTATCCTTCGTTTGTGTCAATTTAAAATTGGTATGCAAGTGTCCCTCCAAAAATTCATTGCGCCCTGAACACCAAAATATTAAATATGAATGAGGTGAAATATTGACTCCGGCAGGAATCTGAAACTTCTCCGGCTTACTCATCTTATCACTTAAATAATAGCCTTCCAAATCCACATTTTCATCCCCTGCATTATAAATCTCTATCCAATCCTCGTAAGTCTGATAATTGTCTTGAAAACTTGATAGATTTGATGCAGAATACTCATTAATAACCAACTGAGAGAAGAGTGTGGTAGTCCAAAAAAAGTTTACCAAAATCACCATTCCAATAAAATACATTTTTCTCATAACAAATAAATTAGATGAACAATCACTTTACTCTTCACAAATGACAGACAATACAATCTCCCGAAAGTTGCTTCATGGCGAATCAAGGGAAATACCCGACAATAAAATTCTCTCAAAACACTCAACAAATAATATTACCTTTGCAAAAAAAACAAGATGTACATTAGTAGTATTTTCAAGAGTTATATAATAAGTGCTTTTCTCCTTTTTGCCCACTCCGCAATTTTCACACAAATCTATATCAATGAGATTCTGGCATCCAATGCTTCAACCAATTATGATCCCGACAAGACACAATTTGTAGATTGGATAGAGATATACAACCCCGGCAATACCGGTATTAATCTGGGAGGGTATTTTCTGACAGACGATTCACTTCAACCTCAGAAATACCAGCTCTCTTCTACTACCTATATCGGAGCACATAGTTATCAAATTTTTTGGGCGGATGGTTTGGATTATGGAAGACATACCAATTTTAAACTCACGAAGGGAGGTGAATTTGTGGGAATCTATGCACCCTCAGGCGAAAAATTGGACGGCATCGCTTTTCCTCCCCAAAGTACAGACATCTCCTACGGAAGAAATATAGACAATAGCGAGCAATGGGGATTTTACTATTACCCGAGTCCGAACGCTGAAAATTCCACTCCTTTTTACACAGAAATATGGCGTACAGACCCACCGGTTTTCTCCGTGAATGGCGGCATCTTTCAAAACAGCTTTTTACTAACATTAAGCACCACACCCGGATGTACAATTCATTATACGACAGACGGTTCGGTACCGGTAGAATCTTCTCCACAATACGTCTCCCCAATCAACATCGACAGCACAATAAACATACGGGCAAAAAGTTTCTCTTCGACCCTTATGCCAAGTATTACGCTCACCAATACCTATCTGATTGGCGTAGATCATGACATTCCGGTCGTTTCGATAACGACGGACCCGAAAAACCTTTTTGGAGATACCATCGGAATCTATTGTACCGGCACAAATGGCACAAGTGGCTTTGGTGGAGAAATAGCCAACTATTGGCATCGCGACTGGGAGAGACCCGC